>NZ_JBFAOO010000131.1:0-20076 GCF_040675265.1 Microbispora sp. NPDC049633 | reverse complement strand
GAAGTCCCCGCCGTACGCCGTGACGCGCTCGCGCATGCCGATCACGCCGTGCCCGGCAACACCTCCGGGCTGGGGGGGCAGGACCCGGCGGCCCGGCCCGTCGTCGGTCACCTCGACGCTCAACCGTCCCCCCTCGTCGTCCACCCGCACCCGGCATCGGGCCGGGGCGGCGTGCCTGACCACGTTGGTGACGGCCTCCTGGACGATCCGGTGGACCGCGAGCTCCAGCGCCTCGGGCAGGCCGCCCGTCACCCGGACGTCCAGGTCCACCCGTACGCCCGCGGCCGCCGCACGCTCGGCGACGTCCGGCAGCGCCGCGAGCCCGGGCGCGGGAGACAGACCATCGGAGGCAGCGCCGGGAGCGGTGCGCAGGACGCCGAGCATGTGCCGCATCTCGGTCAGCGCCTGCCTGCTCGTGCTCTCGATGACCCGCAGCGCCTCCAGCGCCTCCTCCGGCCGCCGGTCGGCCACATGCGCCGCGACCCCGGCCTTGACCCCGATGAGGCTGAGCGTGTGGGAGACCACGTCGTGCATCTCCCTGGCGATGCGCAACCGCTCCTCCGTGACGGCCTGCTCGGCGGCCTGCTCGGCCCGGTGGGCGGCGTACGCCCGGCGCTCCCGCACCGCCCGGCCGATCGTCCAGGCGCCGCCCAGGGCGAGCGCGGCCAGCACGGCGGTCTCCACGATCCGCCTGGCCTCCGGCCCGGCCGACACCCCGCCGAACGCCGCGAGCAGCAGCGCCCCGGCGGTCAGCACGCCGATCGCCGCCGTCGGTTCCCACCGGCGCCGCCGTTTCGTGAGCGCGACCGGATAGAGCGCGTACGCCGCGGCGGCCAGTGGTTCCCGCACGACGCCGAGCGCCATGGCCGCCACCGACGCGGCCGCGACGACGCAGAAGACCGGCAGCGGCCACCGCCGCCTCGCCGCGAGCGGCAGCGTCATCGCGGCGATCAGGGCCCAGGCCGCCGGGTGGTGCACACGTGGATGGTTGACGACCAGCACGAACGCGTAGCCCAGCCCGGCCAGCACGTCGAGCGCGACCAGCTCACGGGCGCGCAGCGGCCGGGGGAACAACGGCCGCACGTCCGGATCGTCCACGCGCCCACGCTAGCCCTACGTGCGCACGTTCGCCTCCTGCCCCGGTCTGTCATGCCACGGTCTGAGGCACGCCCCCCGGATCGCACGTCGCTCCGACGCGGAGGGCGGGGGCTTCGCGAGACCGTCGGGACATGATCGAAGTCAGAGAGCTGACCAAGCGCTTCGGGCGCACGGTCGCCGTGGACGGGCTGACGTTCCACGTGAAACCAGGCCGGGTCACCGGGTTCCTCGGACCGAACGGCGCGGGCAAGTCCACGACCATGCGGATGGTCCTCGGCCTGGACCGCCCGGCGAGCGGCGAGGCGCTGGTGGGCGGCCGCCGCTACGACCGCCTCCGTCATCCGATGCGGGAGGTGGGCGCGCTCCTGGACGCCGGCGCCGTGCAGGGCGGCCGCACGCCCCTGGGGCACCTGAGCTGGATGGCCCGCGCCAACCGCATCGGCCGGGACCGGGTCGTGTCCGTCATCGAGCAGGTGGGGCTGGCCGGCGTGGCACGCAAGCGGATCGGGGGCTTCTCGCTCGGCATGCGGCAGCGCCTCGGGATCGCCGCCGCGCTCCTCGGCGACCCCGGAGTGCTGCTGCTGGACGAGCCCGTCAACGGCCTCGACCCCGACGGCGTGCGCTGGATCCGCGAACTGCTCCGCGGCCTCGCCGCGGAGGGGCGGACCGTGCTCCTGTCCAGCCACCTGATGAGCGAGATGGAGCTCACCGCCGACCACTTGGTCGTCATCGGACGCGGGCGTCTCATCACGGACACCTCGATGCGGGAGCTGACCGCCGTACGGGACGTGTTCGTCCGCAGCAGCCGCGCCGCGGACCTCGCCACGGCGCTGTCGGCCGCGGGCGGGACGGTCGCGGCGGAGGGCGGCGGGGGCCTGTCGGTGCGCGGCCTCGACCCGGTGGAGATCGGCGACCTCGCCGCCCGGCACGCGATCCCGCTCCACGAGGTCACCCCGCGCGGCGCCTCCCTCGAGGAGACCTACATGCGGCTCACGGCTGAGGTCACGGCGGAGGAGGCGAACCGGTGATCGACGCTCTCGCCGCCGAATGGCTCAAGCTCCGCACTCTCCGGTCCACCTCCGTGGTCCTCGGCGTCGTCGCCGTCGTCGTCGGTCTCATGGCCCTGCTGGCCTGGTACGCCGCCCACCTGTGGGACGGCCTGCCGCCGGACCGGCGCGACCACCTCGCCGTGTCGTCGCTGCCCGAGGTGACGCACATGCTCGCCTCGCTGTGCCTGGCCGTGCTGGGCGTCCTCGCCTTCTCCGGCGAGTACGGCACCGGCATGATCCGCACGACGCTCACCGTGCTGCCCGCGCGTGGACGGGTGCTCGCCGCGAAGGCGGGCGTCGTCGCGGTCGTCGCCGTCTGCACGGGTCTCACGGCCGTGCTCGCGACGCACGCCGCCGGGCGGCTCATCATCGGCGACCGGGCGATCCAGGGGCAGTCGTCCGAGCCGCTGAGCAGGCAACTCCCGCACTTCCTCGCGATGAGCCTGTCCATCGCGATGTTCGCGCTTCTCGGCCTGTGCCTGGCCGCGATCACGCGGTCCGCCCTCGCCGCCATCGCCATCCTCGTGGCGGTCTGGTACGTGCTCCCGATCGTCGGCTACAACCTGCCGGCGCCCTGGGGCGAGCGCGTCGGCTCGATCCTGCCCGGCGCCCTGGCGGGCCAGCTGGCCGGCACGGGCAACCCCGACTCGGTCGCCGGCGCGCTGCTGTCGCCGCTCGCCGCACTCGCGGTCATGGCCGCCTACGTGGCCGTGCCGTACGGGGTGGCCGCGGTCCTGCTGACCCGCAGGGACGCCTGACGGCTCAGGACGCGGTCTGCGGCAGGCAGGCGGCGCCCGTGGTCGCGGCCTCCGGCTTCGCGTCGAGGGACACCGCGGCCGTGAGCGAGAGGGTCAGGGGCAGGGTGAGAGTGGGCGTACAGGCGGGGGTGCACGCCACGGGCTTGACGACCGGCTTCTCGACCGGCTTCTCGATCGGCTTCTCCACCGGCTTCGCCACGGGCTTGACGACCGGCTTCTCGATCGGCTTCTCCACCGGCTTCGCCACGGGCTTGACGACCGGCTTCTCGATCGGCTTCTCCACCGGCTTCTCGACCGGCTTCGCCACGGGCTTCGGCGCGGCGGCGGGTGCCGGGGAGGCGGGTGCCGGGGAGGCGGGCGGCGTGACGGGCTCCGCCTGCGGCCGAGGCGACGGGGTGCCCGGCTTACCGGCTGTCTCGCCGCCCGCCTTGCCCTTCACGTCGACGGACCGATCCACCTCGACCTCCTGCTTCTTCACGTCCGGGGAGACCGTCGTCTTGCTGTTGTGCTCCTCGCCGTCGAGGTTGATCTCGACCGCCTCGGGCACGTTCTCCTGCGTGGACAGCCGGTCGTGGTCGCCGTACTGCTGCGCGACGGTGCTGTCGTTCTGCCAGTTGTACGGCAGCGCCAGCGCTTCCGTCGTCTCCTTCTGGTAGGGGACGAGGACCAGCGTGAGGTCACGCATCAGGAACTGGTGCTGGCGCTGCTGCTCCCGCAGCCGCTGGTTGTGCCGGTGCCCGTTCTTCTGGCGGTTGCGCTGCCCCCGCGCGTGCGGATGGCCGAACCGGACGAGACCGTGCTGGGCGGACATCGTGGCGGCCCCCGCCGGTGTGGCGACGAGAGGAGCCCCCGCGACCGCGGCGCCCCCGGCGATGACGGCGCCGATCGCGAGGATCCCGGCGACGCTCGTGCTTTTTGCCATTTTGTTCTCCCCCTGAAAAACACCGCACTTACCGATCTCGGGGTTTCCACGTCGATCATCGGACAAACGGACCAAGAGCCGGTTTTTCCCTTCCCCTACGCTTTGTTGAGGCCGCTGCTTGTTTGAATGTCCGCTTTCTGCGGGAAATGTCCCGACACCGCCCACGTGAGGGCCGGACCCCTCCGGGTACGGCTCAGGCATGACCTCAGCACGGGACGAACTGGCGGGGCTCGACCCCTTCGACATCTTCGACACCGAGGCGGCACGGCTGGAGCGCTTCTTCTCCTCCCTCGACGACGACGGGTGGAATCGCCCCTCCCGGTGTGACGGCTGGACGGTGCGCGACGTGCTCGCGCACCTGGCCGGCGAGGAGTTGTACAACCACGCGTGCCTGGACGACGACATCGACGGGTTCTTCGAGCTGCTCGACCACGAGGGCGTGCGCGGCGGCTTCGACGGCTTCAACGAGTGGTGCGTGCGCAAGCGGCGCGCCCTGCCGGTGGAGCAGGTGCTCGACGAGTGGCGGACCAGGAACAGGGAGACCCGCGCGCGCATGCGCGCCCTCGGCCTAGACGGCACGCTGCACACGTCGGCCGGCCCTTACCCGGCGGCCCTGCAGACCTTCCACTACGACTCGGAGTACGCGACGCACGCCGACGACGTCGGGGCGCCGACGACGCAGGACGAGGCCGGCGACCGCCTCGACTGGCGGGTCCGCGTCGGCGTGTTCGTGCTGGAGGAACAGGGGCCCAAGGCTCGGGTCGAACGCGCCTGCGGCCGGGTGCAGGTGCAGGTGGACGACGGCCTGACCGCCGATCTCTCCCCCGAGGAGTTCGTCGAGGCGACCGTCGGCCGTCTGCCCGCCGGGCATCCTCTCGACGCCCGCGTCCGCGGCGCGCTGCGCTGCCTCGCCTGAGCGAAGAAAAGACGCCGGGCGCCCCACGGGCGCCCGGCGTGCGGGACATAAGGGATCGGACCGTGCCCTCGGCACCGGCGGTAATAAGCCGCTCGTCTCCCGCCTCGGCGGGACCGCCGCCCCCGGCCGGGTGCGCCCGGGAGCGGGCCGTACGGGCGGGATCGTGCGGACGGTCACGGCGACCGCGCCGGCCGGTACGGCGGAGCCGTAGATGCCCGCCCCGCCGCCCACGCGGCATCGGTACGGCGGGCTGACCGGACGTCTACGGCCGGGCGGCCTGCTGGGCCCCCCGGGCCGGCGGTCGACGGCGGCGCGCCGTCGGGCCGGATATGGAATGCGTGTCGATAAACGCCTCATGCGAATTCCCCGAATGAAAATGCGGCCAGGACAGGCCGGTTTGCCCGGGGGGATCCAGACGTGCGGCGGCCCGTCAACGATGCACCGGGATCGGGCCCAAAACAATCAGGCGCGCCGGAGAGAACGCTTTCCGCCCGATAAGACAGGAGATCAGGGCAGCCAGGAGACACGGCCGCGCAGCAGGCCGTACCCGACGAAGGCGACGACGTCGATCAGCGTGTGCGCGGCGATCAGCGGCATCGTCCGGCCCCAGCGCTGGTAGAGCCGGCCGAAGACCACGCCCATCGCGATGTTGCCGACGAAGCCGCCGAAGCCCTGGTAGAGGTGGTAGGACCCGCGCAGGACGGCCGACGCCCCGACCGCGCGCCACGGCGACCAGCCGAGCTGCCCCAGCCGGTGCAGCAGATACCCGGCGACCAGCACCTCCTCCAGCACCCCGTTCTGGGCGGCCTCGGCGACGAGGACCGGGATCCGCCACCAGTAGTCCGGCAGGCTGTCGGGCACGACGTTCAGGTTGATCCCGGAGCGGAAGGCGAACAGGTAGAACACCAGGCCGGTGCCGCCGATCGCCGCCGCCAGCGCGGCGCCGCGCAGCGTGTCGCGGCCGGGCTCGCGCCAGTCGGCCCCGATCGTGCGCATGGACTCGCCCGATCGGGCCAGCAGGTAGGCGACGAGCCCCACCGGCGCCACGTTCACCGCGATCCCCGCGACGTGCAGCGTGAGATCCAGCCACGGGCGGCCCGGGGCCAGCGAACCGACGAGCACGGCGTGCTGGTCGCCCAGGTCCTTCGGCGCGGTCAGTGCGCCGACGAGGCGGATGAGCGACAGCAGGGCGCTGGCGCCGAGCGAGACCGCGAAGACCGCGATGATCTCCGGGCCGATCAGCCGCGGCGTGAGACCGCGCAGGGCGGTGGCGTCGGCGGTGGCGTCGTCCATGCTGGCAGGGTAGCCGCCCCAGCACGCTCATCCGTCCCGTCAGTCGTCCCGTCAGTACGGCAGCGCACGGGACGTGAACGACGGTGCGACGAACGCCGCCTTGAACTTCGGGAAGGCCACCGTGTTGGGGTTGCCGTCCGAGGTGTAACGGTCGGTCGGGTTGGCCTTGAGCCAGTCGAGCCACGCCATCGAACAGAACTGCTTGCAGTCGCCGACCTTCTCCTTCGACCGGATCCGCGGGATGCCCACGGGGTCGAAGTCCTTGGTGAACGGCGACGGCGACGGGGTGTAGCCCGCGAGGAACACACCCTTGTAGTCGTAGCGGGTGCCGCCGGACGCGCCGCGCAGCGCCCACTTCTTCTCGTGCGGCTGGTTGCCGTACGGCAGGGCGAGCGTGACCGGAGCCGTCTTGACCAGCGAGGTGATCAGCGCCTGGCCGGCCGCGATCTGCTTCTCCACGTCGTCCTTCGGCTTGCCGAGCAGGTTGAGGTGGTCGCGAGTGTGGTTGCCGATGTCGAAGTTGTGGTCCTTGAGCCACTGAAGGACCTGTATCTGCTCTTCCTGGCGGGCCTTGCCGAACAGGTCCTTGATCACGTACATGGTCGCCACCGGCCGGAAGCCGGGATGCTTCTTCGCGACGTCCATCAGGATGCCGACCGCGCAGTCCGGCGCCGGATTGCCCATGCCGTCGAGGGTGAGCTGGGAAGGCGAGGAGTCGTCGAAGGTCAGCACCACCGGGTGCTTGCCCGCCGGAATGTCGATCTTCCCGGTGACGTACTCGGCCGCCGTGACCGGCACGTAGTCCTCCGCCGCCAGCCGCTCCAGCTCGGCGCGGAAGTCCTTCGGACTGCGGTCGTCGCCCGGCGGCGGGTTGTTGACGATCCGGTGATACATGAGCACCGGAATCTGCCCCAGCTCGTTGGCCTTCGCCTGGGCGGCGGCGGCCGTCTCTGACTTGCGAAGCGTCGCGTCGGCGGCCGCCCTGTTCTGCTGGTGGCCGGCCGGGCTCGCCTGTGTGGCGTGCTTGCCCCCGCCGGCCGCGCAGGCGGACAGCGCCACCGCCCCCAACGACACCGCGGCGATGCCGGCTACCCTGAAGCGCCCCATGGATCCCCCTCGTCGGGCCGCGCTTGACGATGAGGGGCTCCTACCCGCGCGAGGTGTTCACGTCACGCTGGGTAGGACAAACATCACGCTAAGTGCGTCACATCCGGGGCTCGGCGCAGAAGGCGACGCCGTCGCCGCCGATCTCGGCCGGGCCCTCGGACGCGGCGGCGAACACCGACTCGCCGGCCCGCAGCTTCATCTCCGAGCCGGAGGCCGTGCGCACGTTGACGACGCCTTCGGTGCACAGCACGATCCGGGGCAGACCTCCGGGGAGCGTCTCCCCCGTGCCGGGCCCGACCCGGCGGAGCAGGAACTCCGGGACGGGCGGGACGTACGCGCCGCCGACCGGCTCCACCGCCAGGGGCTGCGCCGCGGCGTCGGTGATCCGCAGCAGCTCCTCCACGTCGATGTGCTTGCCGGTCAGGCCCGCCCGCAGCACGTTGTCGGAGCAGGCCATGATCTCCACGGCGAGGCCGTCCAGGTAGCAGTGCAGCACCCCGGCCCCGAGGAACATCGCCTCGCCGGGGGCCAGCGTGTGGCGGCGCATCAGCAGCGGCGCCAGCACGGCCGGGTCCTCCGGGTAACGCCGCGCCAGCCGTACCACGAGCGCGTAGTCGGGCGTGTGGCAGGCGGAGGCCGCCCACACCACCGACTCGACCAGCTCCCGCCGTGACGCGCCCCCGGATCGGGGCCACTCGAGCAGCGCCCGCAGCGCGGCGAGCACGTCGCCGTCGCGCAGCGCCGCGACCACCGGCTGCAGCGCGTTCACGTGCAGCCGCTCGACCAGCATCGCCGCCTGCCCGGGCGGCCGGAACCCGGCCAGCCCGGTGAACGGCGTGAGCGCGCAGACCAGCTCCGGCTTGTGCCAGGGGTCGGTGTAGTTCGCGTCGCCCCGGGCGTGGCCCGCCGCGGCCTGGCCGGCGTCGGGGTGGACCTGCAGCGACAGCGGCGCGTCCACCGCGATCAGCTTCATCAGGTACGGCAGCCGCTGCCCGAACCGCCCGGCGACCGCCTCGCCGAGGGTCCCCACCGGGTCCGCGGCGACCGCGTCGGCGAGCGTGATCTCGGCCTCGTCCCTGGTCAGCCGAGAGGACGCGGCGGGGTGGGCGCCCAGCCACATCTCGGCCTCCGGCCCCGAGGCGGGCCGCCCGGTCAGCTCGGCGATGGCCGTGCGGGAGCCCCAGGGGTAGTCCTTTATGGGGTTGGTGAGCAGGTCCACGTGCGTCCTTCGGGCGTCAAGGGGGGATTCCGAGACTAACGGGATTCGTTGACGCATCGGAGCACCGGGTGACGTACGAGCGCGCCGGGGTCAGGGCTGCCGCCGACGACGTGGAAGACCGCGGTCTCTCCCGGCAGCAGCGTGACGAGCTGGTCGTCCACGGTAGCGCGGGGGTCGAGCCGGTCGGGGAAGAGCGCCAGCTCGCGCACGATCGTCCGCGCGGTCACGCGCACCCGCAGCCCGCCCTCGAACTCCTCGACCACTGTGTCCATCTCCGCGGGCGGGTAGTCCATGGCCGGGTCCTCGCCGGGGAATCGCAGCGCCCGGGCGTCGCCGAGGGTCGCGACCAGCACCTCGCCCGCCCGGTTCCCGGCCCGCGCCACCCCCTCGGGCAGCTCCACGGACGCCGTGCCGCGCGCCGGGACCGCCACGTCGAAGCGCTCCTTGGCCAGGATGTCCCCCGCCAGGCTGAGCCGTTCGACGGCGAGCTCGCCCGACCACGGCTCGTCGGTGTCGTTGACGACCGCCAGCGCGTCGCCCTGGAAGGTCAGCAACCGGTCGGCGTACGCCCGGCGCAGCGCGTACCACAGCGGCTTGCGCCGCCCGCCGCCGTCCACCGCGGCCCAGGAGGTGACCGGCCAGCAGTCGTTGAGCTGCCACACGATCGTGCCCATGCAGTACGGCGCGAGCGCCCGGAACCGCTCGATGCCGAACGCCATCGCCCTGGCCTGGTTGACCTGCGTGTAGTAGTGCCAGTCGTCGAACCCGTCCGGCCGCGGCAGATGCTCGCCGAGACCCCGCAGCAGCTTGAGGTTGCCGTCGATCGCCTTCTGATGGTGGGTCACACCCGGGGAGACCGGCGTCAGCGGGTCGTCGGAGACCGCGGCGCGCAGCGTGGCGTACGTCGGCGGGCCCTGGAAGCCGAACTCGGCCACGAACCTCGGCGTGTAGGTCCCGTAGTGCGTGTAGTCGTGGGTGTTCCAGACGGTCCAGATGTGGACGGTGCCCTTGGACGGGTCGTTCGGCGGCAGGTCGGGCGCCCCGGAGTACGGGCTGCCCGGCCAGTAGGGCCGGGTCGGGTCGAGCTCGGCGACGACCCGGGGCAGCACGTCGTAGTAGAAGCCGGCGCCCCAGCTGCGGCCCTCCAGCGTCTCCTGCCAGCCCCAGTCGGCGTGACCCTCGAGGTTCTCGTTGTTGCCGCACCACAGGACGAGACTGGCGTGGCGGGCCAGGCGGGCGACGTGCTCGCGGGCCTCGGCCTCGACCTCCGCCGCGAAGCGGCCCTCCTCCGGGTAGGCCGCGCAGGCGAACGGGAAGTCCTGCCAGACGAGCAGGCCCATCTCGTCGGCGAGATCGTAGAAGTCCTCGCTCTCGTACATGCCGCCGCCCCACACCCGCAGGCAGTTGGCGCCCGTGTCGGCCGCCTGGGCGAACCGCTCGGCGAGCCGTTCCCGGGTGATACGGCTGGGGAAGCAGTCGTCGGGGATCCAGTTGAAGCCCTTGACGAAGACCGGCTTCCCATTGATTACGAACGTGAACGCGTCGTCCGTGCGGTCGAGCTCGACCGACCGGAATCCGATCCGCCCGGTCCATTCCTGGTCCTCCAGGCGTACGGTCAGGCCGTACAGCGGCTGCTCGCCGTACCCACGCGGCCACCACAGCTCCGGGTCGGGCACGGTCAGCGTGACAACGGCCCGGCGCTGCCCGGCGCCGACGGTGACGGTCTCGGTCACGCCCGCACCCCTGCCGGCCACCGAGGCGGTGAGCGTGAGCGGCCGCTCGGCGGCGCGCTCGACCGTCACGTGCACCTCGACCCTGCCGTCCCCGTGGACGAGCGGGCGCACCTCGGCCAGGCGGGCGGTGCTCCAGGTCTCGATGCCGATGGGCCGCCAGATCCCGGCCGTGACCAGCGTCGGTCCCCAGTCCCAGCCGAAGTTGCAGGCCATCTTCCTGATGAACTGGTACGGCTCGGCGTACGCGCCGGGGCGGTCGCCGAGGGCCGCCTGCTGCGCCTCCGCGTACGCGTACGGCGGGTCGAACAGGATCTTCAGCGTGTTCTCGCCCGCACGCAACAGGTGCCGTACGGAGAAGCGGTACGACCGGTGCATGTCGGCCGTCGTGCCGATCTCGATGCCGTTGAGCACGAGCGTGGCGACCGTGTCGAGTCCCGCGCAGACGAGGTCCGCCCGGTCGTCGTCGGTACCGTCCCACACGAAGGTGGTCTCGTACGACCACGCCGTGCGCCCGATCCAGGCCAGCCGGTCCTCGTTGTCGTCCAGGTACGGGTCCTCGATCAGCCCGGCGGCCAGGAGATCGGTGTGGACGCAACCGGGCACGATCGCGGGCAGGCCCGCGACCACCGGCCGGAGCTGCCCGGTCGACGACACGGCGGTGACGGTCCACCCGTCGTGCAGGGGACGGTACGAGCTCACGCTTTCTCCTTAATCTTCTTCTCCTCGATCGCGGCTCGCGCGCAGCCGGAGCACGCCACGAAGTGGCCGTCTTCCACCTCGGCCAGCCCCGGGCGGGTGCGGCTCTCCTCCGGCGCCTCGTGATAGGCACACGGCACGTCCTCGACGACCTCGTCGGTCCACTTGGCGTGCAGTCGCGGGACCGAGGCCAGCAGCGAGCGGGTGTAGGGGTGCGCCGGAGCGCCGAATACGAGGTCCGTCCGGCCCATCTCCACGATCTTCCCGCTCCGGAGCACGACAGTCCGGTCGCTGACGTAGTTGCCCAGCGACAGGTCGTGCGTGACGAACAGGATGCCGAGGCCGCGCGCCCGCAGGTCGGCAAGCAGGTTCAGCACGTCGATGCGGGTCGACGCGTCGAGCATGCTGATGATCTCGTCGGCGACCAGCAGCCGGATGTCGAGGAGCACCGCGCGGGCGATCAGCATCCGCTGGAGCTGCCCGCCGCTGAGCTGGTGGGGGTATTTCCCGAGCACGTTGCCGGGGTCGAGCCGCACGCTCTCCAGCGCGGCCTCCACGCGTTCGCGCCACTCGGCCGCGCCGGCCTGCGGGAAATACTGCTCTTTGATCATGGTGAAGACGCGGTCGGCCCGGAAGACGGGGTTGTAGCAGCTGAAGGGGTCCTGGAAGACGCCCTGCACCTGCCGGTAGTACTCCTTGCGGTCCCTGATCGAGGAGATGTCCCTGCCGTCCAGGGTGATCGTGCCGGAGCTGACCGAGGCGAGGCGCAGGATCATCCGGCCGAGCGTGCTCTTGCCGCTGCCGCTCTCGCCGATGAGCGAGACCACCTCCCCCTCGCCGACCTCGAAGCCGACGTCGGAGACGGCCTTCATCTCGCCCCCGCCGAAGGCGCCGACGCGGTAGACCTTGGAGACACTGTCGAGTTTCAGCATTCACTCGGCCTTCCAGCAGGCGACGAAGTGGCCGGGGGCCACCTCGGCGAACGGCGGCTGCTCGGCGCACTGGTCGAACGCGAGCGGGCAGCGGTCGCGGAACCGGCATCCGCCCGGCGGTTTCAGCAGGGACGGCGGGTTGCCGGGGATGCCCGTCAGCCGGCGGTCCTCGTACCGCACCCCCACCTCGGGCAGCGCGGAGATGAGCTGCTGGGTGTACGGATGCCTCGGGGCGGTGACGAGCACGTCGGCCGGGGCCTTCTCGGCCAGCCGCCCGGCGTACATCACCATGATCGTGTCGGCGATCTGGTAGACGAGCGAGATGTCGTGGGTGACCACCATCATGCTCGTGACCAGGCCACGGTCGCGGAACCCGAGCAGCGTCGTGGCCACGGCCTTCTGGCTGGACACGTCGAGTGCGCTGGTGACCTCGTCGGCGATGAGCAGCGAGGGGTTCAGCAGCGTGGAGATCACCATGACCACCCGCTGCTTCATGCCGCCCGACAGCTCGATCGGATAGCGGTCGAGCACGTCCTTCGACAGGCCCACCAGGTCGAGCCGCCGCTCCAGCTCGGCCCGCTCCGGCCGCTCGCCGCGCGACTCCAGCAGCTCGCCGACCATCTTGCCGATCTTCCTGGTCGGGTTGAGCGCGCTCATCGAGTACTGCGGGATGAGCGAGACCTTGCGGAAGCGGAAGTCGTCCATCGCGCCGTCGTCCGACAGCGGCATCGCGGCGCCGTCCAGCTCGACGGTGCCGCCGGCGTGCCGCATCCGGCCGTCCAGGCGGATCAGGCTCTTGGCGAGCGTCGACTTGCCCGACCCGGACTCCCCCGCCAGGCCCATGATCTCGCCGTCCGCCACGGAGAACGTGACGCCGTCGAGCGCCTTCACCTCGCCGCGCAGCGTCCGGTAGTAGACCCGGAGGTCGGTGACATTCAGCGCCACGTCACATCTCCCTCAGCTTCGGGTTGAACACCTCGTCCAGCCCGACGTTCATGACGTAGAGCGCGCCGACGATCGCCGTGATGCCCGCGCCCGGCGGGATGAACCACCACCACAGGCCGAGCTGGAGCGCGCTCCACCGCGCGGCGTTGTTGAGCATCAGCCCGAGGGAGACCCCCTCGGTCGGGCCGAGGCCGATGAAGTCGAGCGAGGCGGCGACCAGGATCGCGCTGCCGAACAGCAGGATGAACGTCAGGAACAGGTACGAGCTCATGTTCGGCGCGATCTCCCGAAGGATGATCTTCGGGGTGCGCACTCCGCTGAGCCGGGCGAGGTCGACGAAGTCGCGCGAGCGCAGCGAGAACGTCTGCGCCCTGATCGCCCGCGCGGCCCACGGCCACGAGGTCAGCCCGATGAACAGCGCCTGCACGCCGATGCTGCGCACGCCCAGGTACGCGTTGATGATCAGCAGCACCACCAGCGCGGGCAGCACGAGCACGATGTTGGTGAGCATGTTGAGCAGCTCGTCTACCCATCCGCCGCGGTAGCCCGCGACGAATCCCACGACCATGCCGACGGCCGCCGCCAGCACGCCGCCGAGCACGCCCACGAGGAACGTCGCACGCAGGCCGTACACGAACTGGGCGAAGACGTCCTGGCCGAACGTCGTGGTGCCGAACCAGAACTCCCCGGACGGCGGCGCCATGGCCGGCCCGACGTAGTCGTTCGGCCCGTGGTCGAACATCAGCGGTCCGGCCAGGCCGGCCACGAGGAACACGGCGATGACGACCGTCCCGACGACCAGCTTGCGGTTGCGCAGCGCGAAGTGCAGCGCCTCGTTTCCCACACCGTTTCTCACACCGCCGCTCACGCCGCTCCTCCCATCCCGGTCCGGGTCCGCGGGTCCACCAGGACGTACGCGATGTCGATGACGAAGTTGGCGATCAGCACACCGATGACGATGAACAGGAAGGTGCCCTGCAGCAGGAAGAAGTCCTGGTTCTGGATCGCCTGCAGGATCAGGTGCCCGAGCCCGGGATAACTGAAGACGATTTCGGTGACGAGCGCGCCGGCCACGAGCACGCCGAGTTGCAGGGCCAGGCCGGTCACCTGGGGCAGGATCGCGTTTCTGAAGGCGTAGCGCCGCACCAGCCGCGTCGGCGCGCCGAGCGCCCGCAGGTAGTTGACGTAGTCCGCTTCCAGCTCGTAGATGATCATGTTGCGCATGCCGATGGCCCAGCCGCCGAACGCGACCAGGAACAGTGACGCGAACGGGAGGAACCAGTGCTGCGCGAGGCTGCCGAGGAAGGTCCACGACCAGGACGCCTGCAGGTCGAAGCCGTAGGCCCCGGCGACCGGGAAGATCCCCGCGACGATGCCGAGCGCCCAGGCCAGCAGGATCGCCAGCCACATGTACGGCGTCGCGGTGAGCACGTAGCCGATCGGGAGCACGCTGTTGTCGAGCCACTTGCGCCGTGCGGCGAACGCGCCGAACCGGTTGCCCGCGAACCAGCTCAGCAGGATGGACGGGATCAGCAGGCCCAGCGTGTACGGCACCGCCCGGATGATCACATCGGAGACCGGCGTCGGGAACAGCCAGATGCTGATGCCGAGGTCACCCCTGAGCAGCGAGCCCCAGAAGTTCAGGTACTGCTGCCACAGCGGCAGGTCGAAGCCGAACATCGCGGTGTAGTGCGCCCGCATGGCCTCGACCGCCGCCGGCTGTGCGACGTTGGCCCGCGACAGCATGCTCGACACGGGGTCGCCCGGCATGAACCGCGGGATCATCCAGTTGATGGTCACGGCCACGAAGAACGTCAGGCCGTAGATGAGAAGCTTTCTGCCGAAATAGCGGCGCAAGATCGACCTCCCGGTCGCGGAACGGCGCCCCCCTCCCCGTACGCAGGATGGAAGGGGGGCGCGACAAGATCAGCCTCCGGAGGCCGGCTGGAGTTCTGTGAGCATGAGCGTGCCGCCCATCTCCAGCCAGTTGCGCCACACGGTCGGCGGGTACTTGGGCGTGTTCGGCGCGCTGCTGGGCCAGTTCTTCCAGACCGAGTTGGTGGTCTGGGACCACAGGCCGTTGTACCAGAGCGGGACGACCGGCATGTCCTCGAGCTGGATCTTCTGCAGCTCCGAGGTGATCTTCTTCATGCCCTCGACGTCCTCGGGCTTGACCTGGTCGAGCTGCTGCGTGAGCTCCCACGCCCGCTTGTTCTCGTACCGGCCGTAGTTCGTCGTGCTCTGCAGCTTCTGCACCGGCAGGCGGAACAGGTAGTCGTAGTACAGCCAGGGGGTGTTCGCGAGCTGCTTGTCGTTGTTGAGGACGAGGTCGAACTTGCCCTGGTTGCGCACGTCGACGAGCGCGTTGTAGTCGGGGAAGTCCGCCTCGATGTCGATGCCGGCGGCCTTGGCGCTGGAGCTGATGACCCGGGCCGCCTCCATCCAGTCGGTCCACCCGGCGGGCACGATCAGCTTCAGCGAGATCTTGGCGCCGCTCGGCGACTCCACCAGCCCGTCACCGTTGCGGTCCTTGTAGCCGGCGTCGGCGAGCAGCTGCTTGGCCTTGTCCGGGTTGTAGGAGAAGCCGAGCGTGGAGGTGACGTTCTTGTCGACGTACTTGTCCCACTGCGGCAGCAGGCCGGTCGGGTCGGACGCCTTGACCAGGTTGCCGTAGACGCCCTCGACGATCTTCTTGGTGTCGATAGCGTAGGCGACCGCCTTGCGGAACTCCTTGTCGTCCATCGGCTTCTTCGCCGTGTTGAACCACATCCAGGTGGTGTTCGCCGACAGCATGTACGGCGGCTGGTCGTAGAAGGTCTCGATGCCGAAGCTGCCCTTCACCAGGTTGGCGATGCCCGGCAGGAAGTTGTTGCTGAGGTCGAGGCCCTTCTGCAGCAGCAGGCCCATCGCGACCTCGTTGCTGGAGTTGACGATGTCGACGATGTACTTGGGCTTGACGTCCTTGTTCAACGCCTTCGTCGCCCACCAGCCGTCGCGCTTGACCCAGACCATGCGGTCCTGGTCGTGGGACTGGTAGGCGTACGGGCCGGTGCCGACGGGCTTCTCGTTGACCCCGTTCATCACCTCGTCCTCGGACCGCCCCTCCCACAGGTGCTTGGGGACGATGGCCCGGCTGTAGAGGTGGTTGGCCCACTCCTGGTGGTTCGCCGTGGCGAAGGTGAACTTGATCGTGTGGTCGTCGACCTTCTCGGCGCTCTTCATCCAGTCCCACAGCGGGTGGTAGGGGACCGTCTCCATCTTGCCGAGCTCGAACGTGAAGATCACGTCGTCGGCCGTGAACGGCTTGCCGTCCGACCACGTGACGCCCTGGCGCAGCTTGAGGGTGTACTCCAGGTCACCGGTCCAGTCGCCGCTCTCGGCCAGCCACGGCGAGAACTTGTCGGTGTTGGGGTCGTACATGAACAGCGTCTCGTAGGCCAGGCCCTTGGTCCCCGTGGCGTAGTCCCACTCGCGCAGGGGGTTCCAGTTCGCGGGCGGGCCCCACTGCGTGCCGCTGGTGTAGAGGGTCTCGTTGCGGGGGAACGCCCCGCCACCCGCCGGGGCGGCGGCGCCGCCTCCCGCCGCACCTCCCGCGGGGGCGGTCGGCGTGGACGACCCGCTGCCTCCGGAGCAGGCCACGCTTAACAGGCCGGCCGCCAGCACCGGTATAAGAAACCGCGATCGGTTTCGCATGGTGACTCTCCTTCCCCCACGCGACACCGCGCGGGGTCCGCACTACTGCCAGGCCCCGATGATGTTCGGCTCGCTATTGCTGAACCGGATAAGTACCGAGACCGTAAAATCCCCATGTATCCGGTGTCAATAGGAAGAAGATGGAGGCAAAGTAACGGTAGTAAGGTGAGGGTCACTGGACCGGTTCAGCCGAGGGGACACGTGAGAAGACCGACCATCGCGGACATCGCACGGCAGGCGGGGGTCTCCAAGGGCGCGGTCTCGTACGCCCTGAACGGCCAGCCCGGAGTGTCCGAAGCGACCAGGGCCCGCATCCTGGCGATCGCGAACGAGATCGGCTGGCGCCCGAACATCGCGGCCCGGGCGCTGAACGGCGCCCGCGCGCACGCCGTGGGCCTCGCCCTGTGCCGGCCCGCCCGTTTCCTCGGCGTGGAGCCGTTCTTCATGGAGCTGATCAGCGGCATCGAGGCCGAGCTGTCCGCCCGTTCGTACGCCCTGCTGCTCCAGGTGGTCGGCGACCACGAGGCCGAGATGGGCGTCTACCGCCGCTGGTGGGGAGAGGGCCGGGTGGACGGCGCGATCCTCGTCGACCTCCACCTCGACGACCCCCGCGTGCCGCAGGTGGAGGAGATGGGCATGCCCGTCGTCGTCCTCGGGCACCCATCGGCCGCCGGGTCGCTCGTGCCGGTCTGGGCCGACGACAGCGCGGCCGTACGCGAGATGGTGGAGTATCTCGTCGCGCTCGGGCACCGGCGGATCGCCCGCGTCGCCGGGCTGCCCCGGCTGTCGCACACGGCGATCCGCGACCGCGCGTTCGGCGACGTCTGCGCCGGCCTCGGCCTGGACGGCTGCCCGATCGTGCACACCGACTACACCGGCGAGGAGGGCGCCCGGGCCACCAGGCGGCTGCTCAGCTCACCCGAGCGGCCCACGGCGATCGTCTTCGACAACGACATCATGGCCGTGGCCGGCCTGTCGGTCGCCCAGGAGATGCGACTCGACGTGCCGGCCGAACTGTCCGTCGTCGCCTGGGACGACTCCCCGCTCTGTCAGGTCGTCCGCCCGCCGCTGACCGTGCTCACCCGGGACATCCCGGCGTACGGCGCGCACGCGGCGCAGCGGCTGCTCGCGCTGATCGACGGCGTGGAGGCGAGGCCGCTGGAGGACCAGGCCCCACGCCTGACCACCCGCGGCAGCACCGCGCCTCCCGCCTAGTCTCAGGCCGCCGCGGGGAGCGCCGACCAGTCGATCACCAGGCGCTGCGGGTCCGCGGGGTCGGTCCACACCTGGACCGTCCGGCCCGGCAGCACGGCGCCCATCAGCAGCCGGGGCAGGATCTGCCGGTGCGCGACCACGTACGGCGCGCCGGAGGCGGGCTGCACCCGCAGGTCGAAGGCGACGACCAGCTGGTCGTTCACCATCGTGCCCGTGTCCCGCATGCTCGCGACCAGGGCGGTCGCCGGCAGGCCGGTGCCGACGAGCTCCTGGTTGCCGGTGCCCAGGAAGCTCTTCATCTGGCCGAAGACGCCGGTGGCGGGGCCGCCGCCACCCACCAGCTTGGTGGCCAGGATGACGAGGTCGCCGATCACCAGGAACATGCCGACGATGAAGGCGGGCATGCCCCACGACATGGTGTCGATCGAGCCGATCCCATAGATGCCGGCGAGCAGCATGGCGAGGCCGGTGCCGGCCCCGATGATTAGGACAGTACGCGACATTGTTCTCAACCCTTCCGCTTTCTCGTACGTCCTAGAGATAGGCGGACGGGCTTGATCCACGCTTGCAGGACGGTTACCTCGTTTGAAAGGTGACGTTCAGGGGAGATCGCTACACTTGGCCCCGTTTGCCGCTACTGGCTTGCGACCTGGCGAGAAACGCCTGGTCCGACCCCCTCAGGAGCACGACAGTGGGTCACGTCGACGTCCGTCCCGCGCCCCCGGCGGAGGAGGACCTCCCGGCGCCGCCGCCGCCCCGGACGCCCCCCAGGTGGCGGGCATGGCTGTGGGTCACGTTGTCGGGAGCGCTGGGCGTGCTCACGGGCGCCGCCACGTTCGCCGTCGGCGGGTACGTCAAGCTGACCGGCAACGTCAAGCACGAGACGGTGACCCAGAAGGATCTCGGGGGCGACGAGGCGCGGCCACAGAAGATCAGTAAGGCGCTCAACGTGCTGATCGTGGGCTCGGACCAGCGCAACGGCGCGAACGCCAAATACGGCCGGTTCCCCGGCGAGCGCACCGACACGATCATCCTGGCGCACATCTCGCCCAATCGGGACGGCGCGGTGCTGATCAGCTTCCCGCGCGACTCGCTCGTCGCCCTCCCCGCCTGCCCGGCCAAGGGAACCCTGCCGGGCCAGCGGCCACACGTCGGGATGATCAACGAGTCGTTCAACTCCGGCGGCATCGGCTGCACCTGGAAGACGATCGAGGGCCTCACGGACATCCACATCGACCACTTCGTGAAGGTCGACTTCACCGGCTTCAAGGCGATGGTGAACGCGCTGGACGGCGTGCAGGTCTGCCTGCCGCAGGCCGTCCACGACAAGAAGGCCCTGCTCGACCTGCCCGCCGGCAAGCAGGTGCTCAAGGGCGAGCAGGCGCTCGGATACGTCCGCGCGCGCTACAGCCTCGGCGACGGCTCCGACATCGGCCGGATCCAGCGCCAGCAGATGTTCCTCGCCTCGATGGCCAAGAAGGCCATGAGCGGTGAGACGCTGACCAACCCCGCCACGCTGTTCGGCTTCCTGGACGCCGTGACCAAGTCGATCACCACCGATCCCGACCTCACGATCGGCGTGATGAAGGACCTCGCGACGAGCGCGCAGGGCCTGACCGCCGGGCAGATCCGCTTCGTCACCACGCCCTGGCGCTACTCCATCACCAATCCCGGGCGGGTCGAGTGGGTGCAGCCGCAGGCCCAGCGGCTGTTCAGGATGGTCGCCGCCGACCAGATCGCCAAGAACGTCAAGAGCGGCGAGCAGAAGATCCCCAAGTCGCAGATCCACATCCTGGTCCGCAACGGCAGCGGGCAGCAGGGGCTCGGCACCCAGGTGGCCGCGGAGCTGGAGCAGCGCGGCTACCACATCGTCAAGGTCGAGCAGGCGCCCCAGCCGTACGCCAAGACCGTCGTGGCGTACTCGAAGAACGGCGAGAGCCGGGCGTCCCGGCTGTACCGCGAGCTCAAGAAGTCGCGCTCCCGCCTGGTGCCCACGGCCACCACGCAGACCCTCGTACTGGGGATCGGGGCCGACTGGAACGGGATGAAGCCCCCCAGGACGCTCGACGACGTGGAGGGCTTCGACGCCACTCAGGACAGCTGCACGGCCTCCTGAAACTGACCTAGAAGAGCCAGTCCAGCAGTCCGCCGCCGTGGTGCGACTCCTCCTTGGTGGGGGCGGGCGCACTGGTCGGCTGCTCGGTGGCCGCCCCGGCGGTGGGGGCCGTGGCCGCCTGCTCCTCGGCCGGGTCCGCGTCCGTCCCCCCGGCCTGCTCGCCGGTCTGGGCGTCGATCGACACGCGCGACGGGCGCGGGGAGGCGGTCCCCCGGGAGCCGGAGTCCTGCGTACGGGGCCGATCGGCGCGCGAGGGCTCGGGCGACGCGGTCGGCGCCGAGGTCCCGGACGTCGCGGGCCGGGACCGTTCGGGCCGGGCCCTGGGAGTCTCGCTGGGCGCCTGGCTCGGCACGTCGTCGGGCACCTCGCTCACCTCGTCGGCGG
>NZ_JBFAOO010000130.1:0-20970 GCF_040675265.1 Microbispora sp. NPDC049633 | reverse complement strand
GCACCTGGACTTCACCGTCGAGATCGACGGCGCGGCCAAGCCGGCCTGCGTCGCCCGCGCGATCTACCGGCACTACGCCTGACCCCGCTTCCCGCAGAGGACCACCAGGTCGGCCTCGCCTGCCCGATCTGGGCGCCTCACCCCGCTCCCCAGCTGTCAGGAGGTCGAACACCAATGCGCAACGCCGGACTGGGAGGGTGGCCCGCCCGCCGGGCCCGGATGACACCGGACCGGACCGCGTTCGTCTTCGGCGACCGGCACGTCACCTATGCCGAGGTCCACGAGCGGACGACACGGCTGGCGTCGCGGTTGCGCGCGGCGGGGGTGCGGGCCGGCGATCGGGTCGCCTACCTCGGCCGCAACCACGTCGCCTTCGTCGAGACGATGTTCGCCACGCACCTGCTCGGGGCGATCTTCGTGCCGCTGAACTTCCGGCTGGCCGCGCCCGAGATCGGGTACATGCTGGGCCACTCGGGCGCCGAGGTCCTGATCTACGCGCCCGAGTGCGCCGAGGTGGTCCGGGCCCTGCCGGACACCGCGGCCGCCCTCCGGGAGGTGGTGGCCCTCGATGCTCCGGGGCCGGGGGAGCGGGACTACGAGAGCTGGCTCGCGGAGGGCGACCCCACCCCGATCGACATTCCGGTGCGGATGGACGACACCGCGCTCATCCTCTACACCTCGGGTACGACCGGGCGGCCCAAGGGCGCGATGCTCACGCACGGCAACCTCGTGTGGAACTGCTTCAACCTCCTGCTCGGCGTCGACGTCACCAGCGACGAGACGACCCTGATCAGCGCCCCGCTCTTCCACGTCGCCGCCCTGAACCAGACCCTGCTGCCGACCTTCCTCAAGGGCGGCCGCTCGGTGATCATGCCGTCGTGGGACGTCGACGAGTGTTACGACCTCATGGAGAAGCACCGGGTCACCTGGATGTTCGGCGTCACCACGATGTTCGCCGCGTTCGCCCGGTCGCCCCGGTGGGCGGGCGCGAACCTGTCGTCGCTGCGCAACCTCATGGCCGGGGGCGCGGCGATCCCCGCCGCGCTGATCCGCACCTACCAGGAACGGGGCCTGGTGTTCTGCCAGGGATACGGGCTCACCGAGACCGCTCCCGGCGCCACCTTCCTCGAGGCCAGCCAGAGCGTGCGCAAGGTGGGCTCGGCCGGGGTTCCGGTGTTCTTCGCCAACGTGCGGGTCGTCCAGCCCGACGGCACGGACGCGGCGGTGGGACAGCCGGGCGAGGTGCTGATCCAAGGGCCGAACGTGACGCCCGGCTACTGGCGCGACCCGGAGGCGACCGCCGCCGCGTTCTCCGACGGGGGCTGGTTCGGCTCCGGTGACGTCGGCGTCCTGGACGAGGAGGGCCACCTGTACGTCGTCGACCGGGTCAAGGACATGTACATCTCGGGCGGGGAGAACGTCTACCCGGCCGAGGTCGAGGCGGCGATCTTCGAGCATCCGGCCATCGCCGAGGTGGCCGTGCTCGGCGTGCCCGACGCCAAATGGGGCGAGGTCGGCCGCGCGTTCCTGGTCCTGCGGCCCGGCGCGAGCGTCACCGCCGGCGAGTTGAGCGACTTCCTCCGGCCTCGTCTGGCGAAGTACAAGATCCCAGCGTATTTCGACATCACGGACGACCTGCCGAAGACAGGCTCGGGCAAGATCCAGAAGCCCCGGCTGCGAGGCCTTCCGCTGCCCGGCGCCGGCACCTCCACTTCTCCGGCGTGACCGCGGACCCGTAGTCCGCGGCGGTCGACGGGACGAGGCCGATCCGCCCGCCGACGGCGAGGCCGACGGGCCCGCGGCGCGCCCGTCGCGCGGTGCCGCCGCTCGCGGACCCGCGCGAGGCGCCCACCGTCTCCTCCCTCGTGCTCCCTCCGTTACTTGGCGCCGGCCCTGGTGCGCCGGGTGGTGCCCGCGGGGGTCTTCGCCGCGCCCGCGGCCGTGGCGGTTCTCCTCCCGGCCGCCGTCTGCGCCGCGGGCTCCGGCATGCCCGAGGTCCCGGCGGCGGGCGTTCCCGGCGGCGTGGCGGTGCTCGTCCCCCGGGTCTCCTTCTGCGGACCGCTGAGCGGGGACCAGCGCTGCTCACGGCCCCTGGCGCGCTGCGCGATCAGCGTTCCCGCGCCGATCGCGGCCGCCACGGGCCATTCCAGGATGCCGAGCGCGGCCAGCGCGCCGAGCCCGCCGTAGTACATGATGCGCTCCGGCGGCGGGAGGAACGTCCGGGCCATGTCCACGGCGTGCCCGACGTCGCGGCCGCTGATGTGCGGCATGCCCACGTGCGGCATGTGCATTTCGGGCGCCCGCAGCTGGATCCGCAGGAACGGCAGGTTCAGGTCCAGCTGGGGCCGGTTCCCCTCCTTCATCTCCGGGCCCGGGCCGGTGGGCGGAGCCGGAGTGGGCGTGGGTGTGGGCGGTGTGGTCGTCGCCCGGGCGCGGCCCGCGCGGGCCCTGGTGGTCGTCGTTCCCGTCGCGGCCGTGCCGGCCGCGGTGCCGGTCGTGGTGCCCGGCGTCGTCTCGGTCGTGGTCATGGATCCTCCCCCGATGGCGTTTCCCCCGGTCGCGGATCTCGGCCTGACCCGCGGAGCTCAAGAAAATGACCTTTCCATCCTCTATCGAGCCTCCTGTGGTTGCTGGTGCTGATAGCGACTATTTGCCCACTTTTGCCGCTGCTTTCGTGCTCCGCGTCCCTGCGGAAGGATGGCGGGCATGACACGCGTAGGAATCCTGCTGTTCGACCAGGTGGAGGAGTTGGACGCGGTCGGCCCCTGGGAGGTCTTCGGCATGTGGGCGAAGCTGCGCCCGGAGGAGGCGGAGGTCGTCGCGTTCGCGCCGCGGGCGGGAGCCGTGCGGGCGTCCAAGGGGCTGACCCTGCACGCCGACAGGTCGGCGGCCGACGTCGGGCGTCTCGACGTCCTCGTGCACCCGGGCGGCGCCGGGACCCGCCCTCAGCTGAAGGATCCGGAACACCTCGCATGGGTGCGGGACCAGCGCGCACGCGTGCCCCTGATGACCAGCGTCTGCACCGGATCGCTCGTCTTCGCCGCGGCCGGCCTGCTGGCGGGCCGCCCGGCGACCTCGCACTGGGGCGCCCTCGACCAGCTCGCCGAGCTGGATCCGAGCATCGACGTCCGCCGTGACGAGCGCTTCGTCGACGACGGCGACGTCGTCACCTCGTCCGGGGTGTCGGCGGGCATCGACATGGCGCTCCATCTGGTGGCGCGGCTCGCCGGGGTCGAGCGGGCCCGGGAGGTGCGCCGGCACATGCAGTACGACCCCGCGCCGCCCGTGTAGGGCCGCGGATCCCCGACGCCGTTTCGGCGTGCGCTCACGGACGCAGCAGTTGCCGCACCCGTGCGGCCTCCCGCGTGAGGTGGTCGCGCTCCGGCACGCCGGCGGCGGCACGGGAGGCCTCGGCGTACAGCTCGGCGGCGTGCGCGAGGTCACCGGCGCGTTCGTGCAGGTATGCCCGCACCGCGACGTGACGGGGCAGGTTGGGATCGACGCCGGCCAGCGCCGCCAGGCCGGCCTGCGGTCCGTCGGCCTCGCCGACTGCCACCGCCCGGTTGAGGCGCACCACCGGGCTGCCGGTGAGGAGCAGCAGTTCGTCGTACCACTCCACGATCTGCACCCAGTCCGTCTCGGCGGCGCAGCGGGCGTCCGCGTGCAGGGCGGCGATCGCGGCCTGCGCCTGGTATTCGCCCAGCCGGTCGCGGGCCAGCGCGGCCTGCAGGATCGCCACCCCCTCGGTGATCAGGGCGGTGTCCCAGCGCGACCGGTCCTGCTCGGCGAGCGGCACCAGGCGGCCTCCGGGGCCGGTGCGGGACGCGCGGCGCGCGTGGTGCAGCAGCATCAGCGCGAGCAGCCCCGCGACCTCGGGCTCGTCGGTCAGGACGGCGAGCTGGCGGGTGAGGCGGATCGCCTCGGCCGCCAGGTCGACGTCTCCGCCGTACCCCTCGTTGAAGACGAGGTAGAGCACGCGCAGCACCGTCCCGAGATCGCCGGGCTGGTCGAGCGGCAGCCCGGCGATCCGCCGCTTGGCCCGGCTGATCCGCTGCGCCATGGTCGCCTCGGGGACGAGGTGGGCCGCCGCGATCTGCCGTGTGGTCAGGCCGCCGACCGCGCGCAGCGTCAGGGCGACGGCCGAGCTCTGCGGCAGGGTGGGGTGCGCGCACAGGAAGTAGAGCCGCAGGGTGTCGTCGGCGGCGGGCGCCGGGCCGGCGGGAGGCTCGGCCTCCACGGCGAGCTCCCGCCCCCGTCGCGACGTCTCGGCGCGGGCGGCGTCGAGGAACCTGCGCCACGCGACCGCGACGAGCCAGGCCCTCGGATCGCGCGGCGGATCGTCCGGCCAGGTTTCCAGCGCCCGGATCAGGGCCTCCTGCACGGCGTCCTCGGCCGACGCGAAGTCCGCTCCGCGCCGGACGAGGACACCGATAACCGCGGGCACGAGCTCCCGCACCAGCGACTCGTTCACTCGGTCACCATGAGCGACTGGGTGAGGAACGGCCGCACCTCCAGCCACTCGTGGATCGGCTTGCCCCCGGCGCCGGGAGCGGCGGACAGCTCCCCGGCCAGCTGGACCGCGCGATCCCACGACTCCACGTCGATGATCATCCAGCCGGCGATGAGGTCCTTGGTCTCGGCGAACGGACCGTCGGTCACCGGCGGGCGCCCCTCGCCGTCGTACCGCACGAACGCGCCCTCGGGCGCCAGTGCCTGTTCGCCGACGAACTCACCCGTCTCCACCAGCCGGGCCGCGAAGTCGCGCATGTACTGCACGTGCGCGTCGACCTCCTCCGGCGTCCACTGGTCCATCGGCACGTCGTTGACCGAAGCCGGCGCGCCCCGGTAGTGCTTCAGCAGCAGGTACTTCACGGTGGTTCTCCCTCTCCGTCGCGCGGCCCGTCGTGGCCACTGTGTCCCTGGGACGGAGCCGGCACCACATCCTCGACACATGGAGGCGTGCCAATTTCCAGAATCTTCTTCTGGCCGCGGCCGGTCTACCGGTCGAGGACGTGCAGCGCGCGGGAGCCGCTGCTGAGCACCTCCGGCCCGTCCTCGCCGCACACGACCACGTCGCAGACGCGGGCGCCGAAGAGGTCGGGCAGGTAGACGGCGGGCTCCAGGCAGACGGCCATCCCGGCCGAGAACGTCTCCCCGGCCGCCAGCCACGGCGCCTCGGCCGGGCTCAGCCCGATGCCCCGGCCCGTCCGCGCGGCGGTGTAGTCGCCGTAGCCGCTGTCGTCGACGACCTCGCGGGCGGCCGCGGCGGCCTCGGCGCACGCCACCCCGGGGCGCACGCGGTCGACGGCGGCTTCCTGGGCGGCGAGGACGACCGAGTACATGGCGTCGAAGTCCTCCGGCGGCTCAGCGACCGCGAAGACCCGGGCGACCTCGGCGCAGTAGCCGTTCCAGCGTCCGCCGACCGAGACGAGCAGCGCGTCGCCGGGGTTGATCACCCGTTCGCACGGCCGGTGGCGCGCGTCGGCGGAGTGCTCGCCCGCGGCGACGAGCACGGAGGGCGCCCCTTCGCAGCCCGTCTCGGCGAGCATCGCCCGGAGCCTGCGGGCCATCGCCCGCTCGGTGGCGCCGAACCACGCGAGCTCGCGGGCGGCGAGCAGCACGGCGTCGGCCGCCGCGGCGGCGTGCCGCAACGCGGCCACCTCGGCCGCGCGTTTGCGCAGGCGCAGCGGCGCCAGCACGACCGAGGCCAGCACGAGCTCCGCGTCAAGGCGCAGCGCGAACAGCTCGGCGGCGTGCATCTGGGGATCCACGGCCACACGGCGGGCCGCCGGCGGCACGAGGTCCGCGGCCCGCGCGGGATCGGCGGCCGGCGTGGGCGGCCCGTCGAGCGCCACCACGAGGTAGCCCTCCTCGCCGCCCGCCGCCGACAGCGGGTCCGCGCGCAGGTACCGGAAGTCGGGGGAGGGCCGCAGCACGAGGGCGTCGATGCCCGCACCGGTCATCCCGGCGCGTACGTCCTCCAGCACGAGCGGGTCGATCATGACAGGGTGGACGGCTCCGGCTCGTGCAGCCAGCAGGCCACCGGGCCGAAGTCGGGCTCCCGCTCCCGGCACACGTCCATCGCGAACGGGCAGCGGGGATGGAACCGGCAGCCCGCCGGGGGATCGGCGGGGTCGGGCACGTCCCCGGGCAGCTCGGCGGGCAGCACCCCGGCGCCGTCCGGCGACGGGATCGCGGCGAGCAGCGCCCGCGTGTACGGGTGCCGGGGGTCGGCCCACACCTCCGCGGTCGGCCCCGTCTCCACGATCTTGCCGAGGTACATGACCGCGATCCGGTCGGCGATCAGCCGTACGACGGACAGGTCGTGGCTGATGAACAGCAGGCCCGCGCCGGACTCCACGGCGAGGTCGCGCATGAGCCGGGCCACCTGCGCCTGGGCGGAGGCGTCCAGGGCGGAGATCGGCTCGTCCCCGATCAGCAGCGACGGCCGGGCGGCGAGCGCCCGCGCGATGGCGACGCGCTGCCGCTGCCCTCCGGAGAACTCGTGCGGATAACGGCCGGCGAACGCGCGCGGCAGCCCGACCCGTTCGAGCAGGTCGGCGGGGCTGGTCGCGGTGTCGCCGGCGGTGCGCAGGCCGTCGGCGATCTGCGCGCCCACGCGCCGGCGCGGGTTCAGGGAGGAGTACGGATCCTGGAACACCATCTGCACGCCGCTGAGCGCCGGATCCCTGCGGCGCAGCCCGAGGGGCGTCACCGGGTGCCCGCCGACGAGGATCCGTCCCGAGGCCGTGCCGTGCAGCCCGCACACCGCCCGGGCCAGGGTGGACTTGCCGCACCCGGACTCGCCGACGAGGCCGACGACCTCGCCGGCGGCGACGTGCAGGCCGGCCCCGGCCACCGCCCGCACGACCGGACGGCCCGGCGTGCGGTGCTCCACGACCAGGTCCTCGACGGACAACAGCGGGGTGGTCATCGTGAATCCTCCGCAGGCGGCACGGGCAGGGCGTCGAGCAGCGACCGGGTGTAGGGGTGGCGGGGCTCGCGCAGCACCTGAGCGCGCGGGCCGGTCTCCACGACCAGTCCGTCCTTCATCACGCTCACCTCGTCGGCGACCGCCGACATCACGCCGAGGTCGTGGGTGACGAGGAGGACGGCGAGGCCGAGGTCGTCGCACAGGCCGCGCAGCAGGCGGAGGATCCCGGCCTGCACGGTCACGTCGAGCGCGGTCGTCGGCTCGTCGGCGATCAGCACCTCGGGCTCGCAGGCCAGCGCGACCGCGATGGCGATCCGCTGCCGCATCCCGCCGGAGAACTGGTGCGGGTAGCGCTTGAGCGCCTCCTCCGGGCCCGGGATGCGCACCTTGGCGAGCAGGCCGGCGGCCCGCTCCCGTGCCTCGTTCCTGCCGAGGCGCAGGTGGTGGCGCATGTGCTCGGTGAGCTGCCGCCCGACCGTCAGCATGGGATGCAGGCTGGTCGACGGGTCCTGGAAGACCATGGCGATCTTCACGCCGCGCACCTCGTTGAGCTCGCGGGCCGGCATCCCCAGCAGGTCGCGCCCGCCGAACTCGATCCGCCCCGAGGCGCGGGAGCCGTGGGGGAGCAGGCCGAGCACGGCGAGACCGGTCATGGTCTTGCCCGAGCCGCTCTCCCCGGCGAGACCGTGCACGCGGCCCGCCTCCAGGGTCAGGTCCACGCCGTGCAGGACGTCGTGGCCGCCGATGGACACCCGCAGCCCCTCGATCGTCAGCGCGGGGCTCACAGCGCACGCTCCTTGATCGCCCGTGCGGTACGCGGGTCGAGCGCGTCGCGCAGCGTGTCGCCGAGGAAGTTGAACGCGAGGACGACCGTCAGGATGGCGAGCCCGGGGAACGTCGCGACCCACCAGCTGTCGAAGACGTCCACTCCCGCGGCCACCATCGCGCCCCATTCGGGCGACGGCGGTTTGGCGCCGAGCCCGAGGAACGACAGGCCCGACAGCAGCAGCAGCGCGGTGCCGATGTCGAGCGTGGCGAGCACCAGGACCGGCCCGGTGACGTTCGGCAGCACGTCCACCCGCAGCGAGCG
Source organism: Microbispora sp. NPDC049633 (assembly GCF_040675265.1). Classification (NCBI taxonomy): domain Bacteria; kingdom Bacillati; phylum Actinomycetota; class Actinomycetes; order Streptosporangiales; family Streptosporangiaceae; genus Microbispora; species Microbispora sp. NPDC049633. The sequence continues at coordinate 12,946 of NZ_JBFAOO010000130.1, read as the reverse complement.
CCAGGCCGAGAAGCCCAGCAGCCGGCCGCTCAGCACGTACTCCCGCTCCCGTACGCCGAGCACGAGACCGCGGGTGACCCGCGCGTACGCCGGCCAGGCGACGACGAGCACGGCGAGCACCGCGTTGCCGAGGCTCGCGCCGAGGGCGGCGGCCACGACCATCGCGAGGATGACGGTGGGGAAGGCGAACACGAGGTCGGCCAGGCGCATGATCGTCTCATCCACCCACCGGCCGAAATAGCCCGCGCAGGCGCCGAGCAGGCCGCCGATCAGCACCGACAGCACCACGAGCAGCAGCGTGAGCGGGATGGACACCCGCGCGCCGTACATGACCCGGCTGAGGATGTCGCGGCCGAGCTGGTCGGTGCCGAGCCAGTGGCCCGGGCCGGGCGGCGCGAGCCGGGGCAGCTCCTGCGCCAGCGGGTCGTGCGGCGCGAGCACCGGCGCGGCCAGCGCGACCACGATCCAGGCCAGCGCGACGACGACGCCGACGACCGCCAGCGGCCGCCGCCACGCCTGGGGGAGCCGGCTCACGCGGGTGCGCGCGAACAGGCCGGCGCGCTTCACGAGACCCTCACTCTCGGATCGACGACGCCGTACAGCACGTCGACGACCAGGTTGATGACGAGGTAGACCACGCCCACCACGAGACCGACGCCCATGACGGCGGGCAAGTCGAGGGTGGTGGCGCTCTTGTAGGCGTATTGACCGACTCCCGGCCAGGCGAAGACGGCCTCCACCAGCACGGTGCCGGACAGCAGGCTGCCGAACGCGAGACCGGCCACGGTGATGACGGGCACCAGCGCCGGACGCAGGACGTACCGGAACAGCACCACGCGGCCGGGCAGGCCTTTGGCGCGGGCGGCGCGGACGTAGTCCTGCCCGAGCACCTCCAGCACGGCCGAGCGGGTGAACCGGGTCAGCAGGCCGATCGTGTAGAGGGCCAGCACGAGCGCCGGGGCGGCCAGGTGGCCGACGGCCGAGGAGAACACGTCCCACCGGCCCGACAGCAGGGCGTCGACCGTGTAGAGGCCGGTGACCTGCGGCGGCGGGGTCATCCCGGGGTCGATGCGGCCGCTGCCCGGAGTGATCTGGAGCCGGAAGAAGAACACGTAGAAGGCCATCAGCGCGAGCCAGAACGTCGGCACCGAGATGCCGACCAGGCTCAGCACCCGGAGCACGTGGTCCGCGAGACGGTCGCGGCGCAGCGCCGCGACCACCCCGAACCCGACGCCGAGGATCAGCGAGACGACGATCGCGGCCCCGGCCAGCTCCAGCGTGGCCGGCACGGACTGGGCGAGGTCGTCCAGCACCGGGCGGTGACTCTGCTGGCTCGTCCCGAGGTCGCCGTGCAGCAGTCCGCCGAGGTGCGCGAGGTACTGCTGCGGCAGCGGCCGGTCGAGGCCGTGGTCGGCGCGCCACTGGGCCACGATCGCCGGGTCGCCGAGCGCCCGCTGGCCGAGGTTGGCCGCCACGGGGTCGCCCGGCACCAGGTTGGTCAGCACGAAGGTGACCAGCGTGATCCCCACCGCCAGCAGCAGCGCCGTGACGATCCGCCGCACCAGGAACCGGGCGAGCGGGCTGCGCACCGCCCGGTTCCCCGTACGCCGGCTACTTGGCGCCGAGGTCGGCGACATTGATCGTCCACACGGGGTGGTACTCCACGCCGGTGACGGAGGCCGCCGTCACGATGTTCTGGCCGGGCTGGATCAGCGGCATGAACGGACCGGTCGCGTTGAGCTTCTGCTGGAAGTCGGTGAACGCCTGCTTGCGGTCGTCGTCGGTGACCGCGGCGCCGGCCTTGTCGGCCGCGGCCTCGACGTCCTTGTCCGCGCCCGCCTTCCACCCGGAGCGCAGGCCGACCAGCTTGCCCGGGGCGAACGACAGGTAGTTGCTGGGGTCGGGGAAGTCAGGACCCCAGTACCACAGGCCCAGCTCCTCCTTGCCGTTGCGGTAGTTGTCCAGGGCGGTGGTGACCGGCGCGGGGGCCAGCTCGACCGTGATGCCGACCTCCTTGAGGTTGGCCTGGATGCGCTCGGCCAGCGGCTGGAAGGACAGGCCGTTCACGGTCAGCTCGCTGGGGAACTCCAGCGTCACCTTGGGGTCGGTCACGCCGCTCGCCGCGAGCGCGGCCTTCGCGCCCTCGACGTCGCGCGCGGCCGCCTGGTCGGCGGGGAGCGCGCCGAGGAACATCGACGGGATGATGCCCGACGCCTGCGTCGAGCCCTCGCCGGCCAGCTCCAGCAGGCCCTGGTAGTCGATGCCCTTGCGCAGCGCCTCGACGAACTTGGGGTTGGAGGTGACCTTGCTGACGCCCGGGTCCTGGTTGGCGAGCAGGAAGAACACGTACGCCGAGGCGGTCCGCTTGACCTGCAGGCCGCCGGAGACACCGGTCACCTGGTCGCCGGACAGGTTCAGCGCCACCTGGCTGTCGCCGCGCTGCACGTTCAGCTTCTGCGTGGCCGACTCGACGTTGCGGATGACCACCTTGTCGTAGTACGGCTTCTTCGCGCCCCAGTACTTCGCGTTCGCCTTGAGCACGACCTGGCTGCCCACGTTGAACGACTCGATCGTGTACGGCCCCGAGCCGGCCGAGGCGGAGTTGAGGTACTGCTCGGCCTTGTCGTTCGGGTCGTTCGTCGCGCCGTTCTCCTTGGCGACCTTCGAGTTGAGGATGCCGAGGGCCGGGTTCGGGAGGATGTACGGCAGCGCCGGATTGGGGGCCTTCGACGTCAGCGTGATGGTCGTGTCGTCGGTCTTGGCGACCTCCACGCCGTCCAGCAGGAACGACGGCGTGCCCTTCATGTCGCGGACCCGGGTGAGGGAGAACACGACGTCGTCGGCCGTCACCGGGGAGCCGTCGGCGAACGTGGCGCCCTGCCGCAGCTTGAGCGTGAGCTCCTTGCCGTCGGGCGACAGCTCGTACGACTCGGCGAGCGACGGCACCGGCTTGGTGACGTCGGAGCCCTCGAACGTGAGAAGCGTGTCGTAGGTCGCCTTGTCGACGATCAGGCCGGTCGGCTCGTAGGTCCGCCCGGGGTCCGCCGTCTTGAGGTCGAACGAGGTGTCGATCACGAGCGTCTTGCCCGCGGCGCCGCTCTGGGTGCTGCTGGACGAGCCGCCGCCGGAGCAGGCCGCGAGGGCGAGGGCGCCGGTGAGCACAACCGGCAGCAGGCCGGCCCTCACCTGCCACGAACGGGTCGTCATTATGTGTCCTCCGAAAACAGGCCAACTCGTGGCCGTATGGACGTTTGGTCGCCGATCGTCCAGGATTGTGCTGCAGAAAGTCCAGCTCATGAGGCCGAGCCGAGACGAATCTCCCGTGGAGGATGAACCAGTGACCGAAATGTCAAGCAACTCGGGGTCCGGGGGCGGTGCCGCTGGACGGATCGGCATCGGCCTGGAGCTGGACGCCACCCACCTGAAGATCCTCGACGTGCTGAGGGAGAACGGGCGCGTCTCGGTGTCCGCACTCGCCGAGCGGGTGGGGATCTCCCGGGCCAACGCGTACACGCGGTTCGAGGCGCTGCGCGCCGACGGCGTGATCAGGCGGTTCACGGCGGAGATCGACCATCAGCGGGCCGGCCTCGGCATCGTCGCGCTGATCTTCGTGACCGTGCGCCAGCAGATGTGGCGGCAGTTCCGCGCCCAGCTCGCGCAGATGCCGGAGGTGGAGTACTGCGCCATCACCACCGGGCAGCACGACGCGATGATCCAGGTCAGGATGGCCGACGTGGCCGAGGTGCACGCGATGGTCACCGAACGCCTGGCCAACATCCCGGCCGTCAAGGCGACCGAGACCGTGTTCATCCTGGACGAGGTGCTCAGGCGGCCGTACGTGCTGCCGAGCGATCGCGAGCGGGAGCGGGGCCGGGGGACCTCGCGGCGGCCCGGCTCCGCCCCCTCGCCGGAGCCCGAGCAGGGACAGGGACACGGACAGGGGCTGCCGCTCGGCAAGATGCGGTTCGTCGGCGCGGCCGAGGGCCGCGCCGCGCTGCGCGACGAATCGTAGGTCTCAGACCACTTCGGCGCAGATGCTGACGTGGGTGGTGTCGTCGTCCTCGAACTGGAACTCCTCCACCAGGCGCAGCCGGCCGTCCTCGGCCGTCTCGATGCGGCTCGCGCCGCGGCCGCTCGCGCGCTCGCCGGTCTTCAGCAGGTGGACGTAGGAGATCTCGACGCGGTCGGCGTCCCGCGTGCCGACGAACCGGCCGTGGACGACGGTGTCGCCCGTGTAGTGCCCCCAGATGACGCCGCCCGACTCCTCGTACGCGAACTCGGTGGGCGCGTCGGCGTTCACCTCGCTGGCTGTGGAGCTGATCATGACGAAGCGGCGGCCGTTGAGCAGGTCTGTGTCGTTCACGAGTCCGCATCGTGCCGTTTTGCACGAGATTCGCAACTCGCTCTGGACGTTCCGTTCACCGGACCCCGGCCGGGCGTGTGATCCGTCCAGGACACACGCCGCGGCCGGGCCGCGGGACGGACGGCCGTGTCAGCGGCCGACGATCTCGGCGAGGGCGGCGAGCGCCGCGCCCCGCGCGCCGGCCATGTCGAGGTCCTCCACCAGCGTCACGGTGACCACCCGGCGCTGCTCCTCGCGCAGCAGGGTGTGCTCGCGGACCTTCTCGAGGAACCACTCGCGGAAGTGCGGGGCCGCCTCCACCACGCCGCCGCCCAGGAAGTACGCGTCCGGGTCGGTGAAGTTGGCCGCGATGGTGAACAGCCTGCCGATGGCCATCGCCTGCTGCTCGAAGACCTTGAGCGCGAGCGGGTCGCCGTTCTCGGCGTAGCCGCGCAGCAGCTTGGCGGCCTTCCCGGCGGACCCGGCCCCGTGGAGCTCGTGGCCGGGGAAGCGGGTCAGCCAGTAGGGCAGCAGGTTCTTCTCGATGCCGGTCAGGGAGGCGACGCTCTCGGCGTCCCCGACGAAGCCGCAGTTGCACGCGGGCAGCGGCTGGTCGTCCTCCAGCAGGCCCTGCAGGGGGATGTGGACGTGCCCGAGCTCGCCGGCCATCCCCGCCGCGCCCTTCACCACGTGCCCCGACTGGACGACGCCGCCGCCGAGGCCGGTGCCGACGATCGCCGAGACCGACGAGTGCTGCCAGGCGTCGGGCCCGAAGCGCACGTGATGGGAGTAGAGGGCCGCGGCGTTGCCGTCGTTGTTGTAGACCACCGGCAGCCCCAGCCGGGACTCCAGGGCGCCGCGGAAGTCGAAGCCGAACCACCCGGGATCGACGAAGTTGGTCGCGCCCTTCGAGGAGATCACGCCGTCGGCGCTGGCCGGGCCCGGGGTGTCCAGTCCCACCGCGCGCACGGTGGAGCGCGGCGTGCCGGTCAGCTCCAGCACGTTGTCGAGGGCGATAAGGAGCTGCTCGACCGCGACCTCGGGACCCTCCCGTACGAGGCTGGGCGTCTCCACCATCCGGTCCACGAGGAACCGCCCGGAGGCGTCGAGAACGGTCGCGTTGTTGCTGGTGCCGCCGTTGTCGAGCCCGACGACGACCCAGGACCCTGCATCTGCCATTGGGGGATGTCCTTTGCGTTCGTGCGTGTCAGTGCGAAGACTACGAGAGCCGGCGCCCCCGGGCACCGGTCGGGGCGCGACAGGCGGGAGGCGTGCCGCGCGGGGGCGCGCACGGTGAAAGATTCAGTTCGGGCCGTGGCCGCCGCCGGTCGTCTCCGGCGGCGGCGGTGCCCGTGAGCTGCGCCGGATGTCGCCGCCGTCCGGGCGGGAGGGGTCCGGGGGCGGCGGCGTCCGTTGACCGGTCGGGCGACCCGGAGAAAACATCTGCGTCCGGGGGCCGCAGCGTCGCGACCCGTCTGTCCCAGGGGCCGTGGCCCGAGCGCGAGCGCCTGCCCGAGACCGCCCGCCCGCGCCTGTCCCGGCGGGCGCGGCGCGGAGCCGGGCGGCGCGCCGAACGAGCGGATGCGCAGAAATCGAGGTACGCATGAAGCAGTTCCGTCCTGTCCGAGGGGTTCGCCCCGGCGCCCGGGGCCTGCCGGGCTCTCCGGCGGCGCGCCTGGTCGCGGCGGTGGCCGCGCTGGTGGCCGGCCTCGTCGTCGTGCTGGTGCCCGGCACCGCCTCCGCGGCCCCCGTGTGCAAGGTGGACTACACGACCAACCAGTGGCCGGGCGGCTACACCGCGTCCGTGCGGCTCACCAACCTCGGCTCGGCGGTCAGCTCCTGGACGCTGAGCTGGACGGCCGGCGCCGGCCAGCAGATCACCAACTCCTGGGGCGCCAAGGTGACCCTGTCGGGTTCGGCCGCCACCGCCAGGAACGAGACCTGGAACGGTTCGCTGGCCACCGGTCAGACGGCCGACTTCGGCTTCCAGGGCACCTGGTCGGGCAGCCTCACGACGCCGTCCGACTGGTCGCTGAACGGCGTGCCGTGTGACGGCGGCGGGGTCTCCCCGTCGCCCTCGCCGACGCCGTCCCCGACCATCGACCACTCGCCGTCCCCTTCGCCGACGCCGTCCCCGTCACCGACGCCGTCCCCGACGGTGGACCACTCGCCGTCGCCGTCCCCCTCGCCGTCTCCCTCGCCGTCTCCCTCGGCAAGTCCGAGCCCGTCGGTGACGCCCACGCCGTCCGGCTGCTCGGGCACCGGCCTGGTCGTCTGCTCCGGCTTCGAGGACCAGTCGGGCACGCCGTCGGGTGAGTGGCAGGTGGTCACCCCGAACTGCTCGGGCAGCGGCACCGCCACGATCGACTCCACCACCGCGCACAGCGGAGGGAAGTCGCTGCGGATCAACGGCGGCGGCAACTACTGCAACCACGCCTTCGCCGCGACCACCAAGAACGTCTCCGCCATCTCGCCGGTGGTCTACGGGCGCATGTGGGTGCGGCACACGACCGCGCTGCCGGCGAACCACGTCGCCATGATCACGATGGCGGACTCCAGGGACGGCGGCAAGGACCTGCGGATCGGCGGCCAGGGCGGCGCTCTCCAGTGGAACCGGGAGTCCGACGACGCCACGCTGCCCGAGCAGAGCCCCAACGGGGTCGCGCAGAGCAGCCCGCTGCCCGTCAACCGCTGGGTGTGCCTGCGCTTCCAGATCGACACCACCAAGCAGGCGATGCGCACGTACCTGGACGACCAGGAGATCAGGGGCCTGACAGTGGACGGCACGCCCACACAGGACGTGGACGCGCAGTGGCTGCGTCGCTCCACCGCGCCGCGACCCACGACGCTGCGCCTCGGCTGGGAGAGCTACGGCAGCGACTCCGACACCATCTGGTACGACGACGTCGCGCTGGGATCGAGCCCGATCGGCTGCTGATCACCACAGGTCAGGGGTAGATAGCCGGGTGTCCGCCAGGTGCGGTCAAGGCTCGACCGTGGTCCCGTTTCGTCCGGCGCCCGGCCTTCCCGAGGGGAGGCCGGGCGCCGTATCCGAGAGGAGAGGGACATGACCGACGTGCAGCACCCGATACCGGAACTGATGAAGGAAGGCGACGTCGTCGACCTGCTCGTCCACCAGCACGCGCTGATCAGGGACATGTTCGACGAGGTGGAGCACGCCCCGCCGGGCGAGCGCCGTGAGCCGTTCCGGCGGCTGGTGCGCATGCTCGCCGTCCACGAGACGGCGGAGGAGGAGGTCGTCCACCCCTACACCCGGCTGCGGGTGGACGGGGGGACCGGCGTGGTGGCCGACCGGCTCAAGGAGGAGCGCGAGGCCAAGGAGATGCTCAGCAGGCTGGACGAGATGGGACCGGAGCATCCCGGCTTCATGGCCGGGCTGGACAGGTTGCGGATCGCCGTGCTCGCGCACGCCCGGGCCGAGGAGCGGTACGAGTTCACCCGGCTCCGGGCCGAGACGACGGCGGCCGAGCGGCGGGCGATGGCCCTCGGTGTCCGGGCCGCCGAGGCGATGGCGCCGACCCGCCCGCACCCGGGCGTGGAGACGATGACCAGGAACCTGCTCCTGGGCCCGCCCGCGGCGATCATGGATCGGGCGCGGGACCTGATCCGGCAGGCGCTGCGCAGGTAGGCGGGCCCGCGAGCGCCCGGCTCGGGTCCGCGTACGCACGGAGCCGAGCCGGGGGCTCGCCCGGTCAGTGGGTCCGCAGGCTGTAGAGAGGGTGGGTGCCCTCCAGCTCCAGGCGGTACTCGTCGCCCGACTTGGCGCGGTTCTCGTCGATGACACGTTCGCTGGGCGGTTCCTCCCCACCCATCAGCTGCTCCTGCCAGCGCTGGAACCGCTCGTGGGCCTCCTGGACGTAGCCGGTGCCCAGGGTGGTGTAGTCGATCTGCGTGGCGATCAGCTCCCGCAGGTAGTCCTTGTTCGGCTCGAACGTCACAGGCTTGGGCAGCGCCGGGGCCAGCAGCTGCTCCGGGTCGCGCCCGTCGTGCCGGCGGAACAGCTCCGCGGCGATCCGCAGGTGCTCCAGCTCCATGTTGAGATGCAGCTCCCAGATCGTCTTGACCTTCGGGTCGGACTCGGTCTCCATGAAGGAGTAGTAGAGGTAGCACTCGTTGTACTCGTGGTTGAGCAGCTGCTCCCACCACGTCTCGCCCGGGTCGAGCAGCGACTCGTAATGCGTGACGTGCTCTTCCTCGATCAGCCCGATCTCCTGGTACAGCTGCCGCGCGATCGGCTCCATGTAGGTCGGGCCGACGTTCATGTAGAAGTTCATCGTCTGCTGCTCGGCGGACATGACGGTCAGCGCGTGCAGCTTGGAGATCGCCTGCGCGGTCTCGCGGTTGTAGTGCTCGCGGACGTTGTCGGCCGGGTGGCGGTGGTGCATCTTCGTCGGCCGGCCCGGCATCACCTCGGTCAGCTGGTCGACGATCTTCTCGGCCTTGCGGTGCTCGATCATCTCGTACAGGTTGGCGTAGCGGTACAGGTGATCGAAGTCCTCCAGCACGCCGAACTGGTAGGCCTGCTTGAGATAGGGGTCGGGCTCCATCCGGGCGACCCAGGCGGTCAGGTCCACCGCCACCTGTTCGTAGGCGATCGTCGTCTCCAGCACCGAGGCCAGCCCCGGCAGCAGCCAGTTCACCGTCCGCTGCTGCTGCGCCTCGATGTAGCGCACCTCCGCCAGCCGCTGCCTGACCTCCAGATCGGGGTGGTGCCGGGCGAGATGATGGCTGAACATGATCGCTTCGATCTCGATGCCGTTCATCGTGATGATCCGGCACCGGGTGTAGGGATCGGCGCGGTCGGGGTCGATCGGCGTGACATTCAGCTCGCGCCAGTTGCGCAGCTGCCGATCCAGCGGTATCCCCCGCTCCCGCAGCGGATTGAACGTCATCTCGGTGCTCCTCCCCACGATTGGCGCTGGGCGTACCCAAGCCATGGAATGCGACAAACGTGGACATTTGGAGCTTTGCCGGAGATTGTCATCCGGCCGCGAGGGCCGCCCGTCAGCCGCTGGACGACGTCCTGGAGTGCGGGTCGCCGACCCTCTTCGACTGCGGTGAGCCCCGCTCGCGCAGGAAGATCGCGAGCAGGACCATGGAGGCGACCGCGAGGAACTCCGACTGCCAGTTCTGCAGTGTGCGGTTCCAGAAGTCGGCGGAGGTCACGTAGCCGCCCCAGCCGACCGGGTCCTCCAGCCGGGCGAGCTGCTCGTTGTTGTACGCCGCGAGGCCGGCGACGGACTGGGCCAGCCAGGACAGCAGGAAGAGCAGTCCCATCGCGACGCCCAGCGAGTGGCTGAAGACGGTCCGCCGCCAGTCGTCCGCCGCCGCCCACGCGGGGGAGCCGGGCTCGGCGTGCCGGCCGACCTTCTGCTCGGCGTCGGACTCCAGGCCCTCCTCGCCCCGCTTCTTCGACTCCGGCGAGCCGCGCTGCACGAGCCAGACGGTGATGAGGATGTAGAGGAAGAACTGCAGGTACTCCGACTGCCAGTTCTCGGCGACGTCCACCGCGAAGGCCGACGAGGTGACGTATTCGGCCCACGTCACGGGGGGGCCGCCGCCCGCCACCTGCTCCTCGCTGAACGCCGCCGCGCCCGCCGCCGACTGCCCGGCGAGGCTCAGCAGGAACAGCAGCAGGAAGCACAGGGCGAGCGCGTTGTCCCTGACGAAACGCCTCATCGCCGCTACCTCCCCGCCAGGCCGACGACGATCACGTAGGCGAGAACCAGCGTGACCGTGACCAGCAGCACCGCGTAGAGCGTCCGCGCGCCGTTCACGCCTCCACCTCGCATTCGTACGGCTGCCCGGGGCGGGGTTCGCAGCCCGCGGCCCGCACCCGCCAGCCCTCGGGGAACCGGTGCAGGAAGAGCGTGTCGCCGTCCACCCGCACCCGCGCCTCGTCGCCCCACACGTCGACGCCGCGTACGGCGCCCGTACCCAGGCCGGCCGACACGATCTGTTTCTCGCAGTCGTCCAGCGAGCGCGCCGCCTCGGGGGCCAGGAGCAGGCATGCCTGTCCTCCCCGGCCCTGCCCGGCGGCGGACAGGAAGCGCTCCGCCGTCGCGGTGACCGACGCGTCGTCCGCGGACGCGCACCCCGCGGCGACGAGCGCGAGGCAGACGACCGCCGTTGCTCGAATGCCCATGGACCGCGACTACCCGGGGGGCGGAAGTGAAACCTGCACACAGTTTTCGTCGGGCATATGGGATTATTCGCCTGCCACGCGTAATATGGGCGGTTCCGGAAGGAGTTCCGGGTGGGGTCATCTCACCAACGGAGGTGGGATCCTTGCACGACTTCCAGGTGTCGGTGGCGCAGTCGCCCCCCTTCACCCTCATCACCCTCAGCGGTGAGCTCGACGTGCTCACGGTCCCCGCGCTGCGCGAGCAGGTGGCCCCCCTGCTGGCCCGTCCCGCGACGCGCATCCTGTTCGACCTGGAGAGGCTGCGGTTCATCGACAGCGCCGGCATGCGGGTGCTCATCGACGCCTGCGTCCGCAACCCGCCCAAGGACGGAGACGGCGCCGTCTGCGGGATGAGCCCGCAGATGCGTCACCTGTTCTCGCTGCTCGGCCTCAACTCGCGGCTCACCATGTATCCGACCCGCGCCGACGCGCTGCGCCGCCCGGCGGCCGAGCCTCCCGGCGCGGCCCACGTGAACTGACCCCCGTCGCGGGTGCGCGGCCGGACGCCGCCGGGCCGGGGAGCGCGCTCGTCCCGCAGGCCCGGCATCCGGCTCATTACATGATCGTCTGCCACCAGCCGTCCACCGGCGGCGGGTCGTCGACCGTGACGCGCTCGCCCGGCCGCGGCACCACGAGGCGCACGTCGCGTGCCTTCGCCTCCCGCCACAGCTGGTCGACCGGGTCGTTCCAGGCGTGCGGGGCGAGCGAGAACGTGCCCCAGTGGACCGGCAGCAGCACCCGGGCCCGCACGTCGAGGTGGGTGAGGATCGCCTCCTCGGGTGTCATGTGGATGTCCGGCCAGCCCTTGCTGTAGGCGCCGATCTGCACCACCGACAGGTCGAACGGCCCGTACGTCTCGCCGATCGCGGCGTACCCGTCGAAGTAGCCGGAGTCGCCGGTGTAGAAGACCCGCCGGCGCTCGCCCGCGACGACCCACGAGGCCCAGAGGGTCTGGTCCCGGCGGAACGCGCGGCCGGAGAAGTGACGGCCGGGGGTCGCCACGAACCGGAGGCCGGACACCGTGGCGTCCTCGTTCCAGTCGAGCTCGATGATGCGGGACGCGGGCACCCGCCACCGCTCGAGATGGGCGCCGACCCCGAGCGGCACCAGGAACGGCGCCGTCTGCGTGCGGACCAGCATGCGCACCGTGTCCATGTCGAGGTGGTCGTAGTGGTCGTGCGAGATGACGATCGCGTCGAGCTCGGGCAGCTCGTACAGCGGCACCGGCGGAGGGTGCAGGCGGCGTGGCCCGGTGAACGACGCGGGGGAACACCGCTCGCTCCACACCGGGTCGAACAGCACCCGCCGCCCCTCGATCTCGATCAGCACGGAGGAGTGGCCGTACCAGACGGCGTCGAGGTCGCCACCCCGAGACGGGCCCGGGGTCATGAGGGGCACGGGGAGGCGGGGCCTGCGCGGCGTCCGGCGGAGGAACTCGCGGGCGACCTGCTGCCTGGTCCCCGGCGGAAGGACGGGGCTGGGTGTCGTGTTGCGGAACGCCCCGTCACGGAACTGTTTCGAGCGCCGCACCCGGCCCGCTCGCTCGCCCGAGGGCCGCGCCCCCAGCGCGGCGGGGACGTTCCGAACCGCCCACACCGCCGCCGCCAGGGCGGCCGCTCCCGCGACGAGCCCCACGCGACGGCCCAGGTCACTACTTCTCAAACCACCGGTCTTCAACGGCAATCTCCCTTGCTGGGTTCTGCCGATCAGACTAGGCAATCGCCGGACGGATGCGCGCCGACGGCGCCTTGCCTGTGGACAACCGGTCAGAGGAGACTGCCTTCTGAATGAAAACATGCAGACCGACCGGCCCGGCGTGGGCCGGTGAGGCGGGGGAGATGAGCACCGGCCACAACGCGGACCACGGCCCGGGCGGCCACCGCGATGACCTCAATGAACTCGATGACCGTGACGTCTTCGGCGACCGTGACGTCCTCGGTGACCTCGGTGACCTCGGTGACCTCGGTGACCTCGGCGACCTCGGCGACCTCGGCGGCCGTGACGGCGAGACCGCGTCCCGCCTGTTGCGGCTGTTCGAGGGGCACCGGCTCACTCCCGTGCAGCGCAGGATCGCCCACTGCCTCGCACGGCACGCCGACGAGGCGCCGTTCCTGTCGAGCATCGAAGTGGCCGAGCTGGCCGGGGTCAGCCAGCCGTCGGTGACCCGCTTCGCCATGGCGCTGGGTTACAGCGGATACCCCGGCCTGCGGCGCAGGTTCCGTGAGCTGGGCGTACCACCCGGCCGGGGCCGGGACGGGGAGGACCCCGCGCCGGATGCCGGCGTCTCCGCGCACGCGGCCGGCCCCCGGCTCTCCGACGGCGGCGGGGGCGGGCAGGACGCGGCAGGGCGAGACGCGGCAGGGCGAGACGTGGCAGGGCAGGACGGCGGCGGAGGGCAG
>NZ_JBFAOO010000129.1:0-21289 GCF_040675265.1 Microbispora sp. NPDC049633 | reverse complement strand
CCCCATACGGGTTTCGCCCCGGGGCCCCGCGGGGGGGGGCCCCGTCCCGGGGGGGCGGGCCACGACCGCGCGCGGGTCAGGGGATGCGGGCGCCGAGGAGGATCGCGGCGGCCGCCGCCAGCAGTCCCGCGACGATCGCGGCGACGAGGAACCGCTGCGTGATCTCCTGGTGCACGACCTTGTATCCGAGCGAGGTGCCGATCTGCGTGTACACGTCGCGCAGCTCGCTGCCCGACTCGGCGGTGTACGCCCGGCCCCCGGTGCCGTCCGACAGCGACTTCAACGTCGTCTTGTTGACCGGGACCTGCACCGCCCGGTTGTCGATCGTCACCGTGCCCTCCGGCGTGCCGTAGGCGATCGTGGACACCGGCACCTTCGCGCCGACCGACGCCTCGATGGCCTCGTTGACCGACCGCCCGGAGGTGTTGTCGCCGTCCGACAGCAGCACGATCGCCGACGGGGGCGGGTCGGTGACCGCCCGCTGGTCGAACGACCTGATCGAGTCGAGCGAGTTGAACACGGCCTCGCCGATCGCCGTGCCGGGCCGGGTGGTCAGGCTGGAGATCGCGGTGTTCACGGCCGCGTGGTCGGTGGTGGGGGAGATGACCACGGCGGCCGACCTCGCGAAGGCCACCACCCCGACGTTGAACCGCTCGGGCAGGTCGTCGACGAACTGCTGGGCGGCCTGCTTGGCCGCGACGAGCCGGGTGGGGGTGACGTCCGCCGACTCCATCGACAGCGACACGTCCACGGCGACCATGATGGTGGCGCGGTCGCGGGGCACCTTCACCGCGCCCGCAGGCCGGGCCGCGCCGAGGACCAGCAGGCTCATCATGACGAGGAACAGAACGGCCGGCACGTGCCGCCGCCAGGTCGGCCGCTCGGGTGCCACCAGTGACAGCAGCGCGAGGTTCGTGAAGCGCACCGTGTAGCGGCGGCGCGCGAACTGCGCCCAGATGTACGCCGCGACCATCGCGGCGACCAGGACGAACAGCCACAGCCAGCCGGGGGCGAGGAACGTCATGCGCCCGCCTTCCCGCCGGCGGCCCGGCGCAGCAGATGAGAGGCCCGCCGCTGCCGCAGCACGAATTCGGCGATGTCGAACACCCAGTCGCGGTCGGTGCGCAGCACGAGATGGGCCGCCCCGGCCCGGCGCAGCGCGGCCCGGATCCACCCGCGCTGCTCGGCCGCCGCCTCGGCGTACCGCTCCCTGAGCGCGCGCGACAGCCGGACCCCGCGCGAGTGCCCGGTCTCGGGGTCGGCGAGGGTGACGAACCCGACGTCGGGCAGCTCCAGCTCGCGGGGATCGACGATCTCCACGGCGAGCACCTGGTGCCGCGCGGCCAGGCGGCGCAGCGGCGGCTCCCAGGAGTCCGGCGAGTCGAGGAAGTCGGACACGACGACCCGCAGCCCGCGCTTGCGGTGCGCCGGCGCCAGCATCTCCAGAGCCTCCCCGAGGTCCACCGCGCCCTCCGCGGGCGGCGCGCTTAGCAGCGAGTGCAGCAGAGCGTACAGCCGGGGGCGGCCGGACTTGGCCGGATAGCGGTGCACGTCGTCGCCGTACAGGATGTAGGCGCCGAACCGGTCGCCGACCCGGCTCGCGAGGATCCCGATCGCCCCGACGGCGCTGATGGCCAGATCGCGTTTGGACATGCTCGCCGTGCCGAACTCCATGCTGGCCGACAGGTCGGCCACCACCCACGTCTCCAGCTCCCGGTCGGCGATGAGGTCCCGCACGTGCGGGACCGTCGTGCGCGCGGTCACCGCCCAGTCCATGCGGCGCACGTCGTCCTCGCCGGGCACGTAGACGCGGCTGTCGCCGTGCTCGCTGCCGGGTCCGGGGATCAGTCCCTGGTGGCGGCCCTGCAGCAGCCCGTCCAGCCGCCGCACCACCGTCAGCTCCAGCCGCCGCAGCGCCTGGTCGGGGTTGGCCCCGCTCATCGCATGCCCTGGTTCCACACCACGAGCGGCGGCGGCACCGCCTGCAGCACCCGGCGTACGACCTCGTCGGGGTCCACCTCGTCGGCCAGGGCGTCGAAGGTGAGCATCAGCCGGTGCGACATGACGTCGATCGCCACGTCGCGGACGTCGTCGGGCAGCAGGTAGTCGCGCCCGCGCAGCAGGGCCAGGGCCCGCCCGGCGGAGATCAGGCCCAGCGTCGCCCGGGGGCTCACCCCGATCTCGATCGTGTCCCGCAGGTCGGCCAGGCCGTAGTCCTCGGGGGCGCGCGTCGCCATGACGAGCCGTACGACGTAGTCGGCCACGAGCTGGTGGACCGAGACCTCCTCGGCCATGTCCTGCAGCCGCACCAGCGTGGCGGGGTCGAGCACCGGCTTGGGCACGGGCGGGCGCACGCTCATCCGCTGCAGGATCTCCAGCTCCTCGTGCGCGCTCGGGTGGGACACGCGCACCTTGAACAGGAACCGGTCGCGCTGCACCTCCGGCAGCGGGTAGACGCCCTCCGACTCGATCGGGTTCTGCGTGGCCAGCACGACGAACGGCCGGGGCAGCGGGTGGGTGCGCCCCGCGAGCGTCACCTGCCGCTCGGCCATCACCTCCAGCAGGGCCGACTGCACCTTCGCCGGAGCGCGGTTGATCTCGTCGGCCAGCAGGAAGTTGACGAACACCGGCCCGAGCTCGACGTCGAACCGCTCGGAGCTCGGGTGGTAGACGCGGGTGCCGACGATGTCGCTGGGCACCAGGTCGGGGGTGAACTGGATGCGGGCGAACGTCCCGCCCACCACGGTGGCCAGCGTCGAGGCGGCCAGCGTCTTGGCGACCCCCGGGACGCCTTCGAGCAGGCAGTGTCCCCGGGCGAGCAGCGCCACCAGCAGCCGCTCGACCATGTGCTCCTGCCCGACGATCACCCGCCGGACCTCGCTCAGCGCCTCCCGCAGGGTGTCCAGCCGGGCCTCGCCCTCCTGCTCCGTCACGCCCTCGCCGGGCTCGGGGTCACTGCGTTCATCGGCAACGGTCATGCTCGTTATTCAATCGTGACTCGGCTGGAGAATCCATTTCTCTCCCATTTGCCCGTCCCGGCGCGCGCCACACCCCCCGCCGCGCCCGTGTGTTTTCATGTGGGGGATGGTGACTCCGCTGCAGTACGGCGACCCGCCCCACGTGGGGCCGTTCGCGCTGCAGGCGCGTCTGCGGACGGCCCCGGCCGGGCTCGTCTATCTGGGGCAGGCGCCGGACGGCCGGGTGGTGTCGGTGGCCGTCCTGTCCAGCGGCGCCGCCCTCGACGCCGCCGCCAGGGACCGCTTCGTCACCGCGATCAGGGACGCGCAAAGCGACGCGATCAGAGAAACACAGGGAAGGACAGGCGTGCGCGCGTGGGGCGCCTCGCTGGTGGACCGGGTGCGCGGCAGGATGGCCCCCGACACGCCTCCCGTCCTGGCGATGCAGGACGGGCCCGCGCCCTGGGTGGCCGTGCCGTACGTGGCGAACGGTCCCGGAGCCGAGCGGTTCCTCGATCCGGTGCCGGTGTCCGGGACGTTGACGGGGCGGCGGCACGGGCCCGACTTCGTGCACTACTGGCTGGGCGACCGCACTCCCGCGTTGCCCGCCCCGCCCGCGCCGCCCCCGCCGCCGGTGGCCACCCGGCGCTCGGTCGTGCTCGCCTCCACGCTGCTGGCCACGCTGGTGCTGGCGCTGCTGCTGGTCGTCTCGATGCTGCTGTTCCGCGGCGAGGACGAGCAGGAGCCGTCCCGGCCGCTGCCGAACACGCAGTTCGTGCCCACCCCGCCGCCCGAGCCCGCCTCGCCCGAGCCGCAGCAGCCCACGCCCGGCCCGTCCGGCAGCGGCGAGGGCGGCGAGAGCCCCTGGCCCGACGACGTCTTCGGCGGACGCGGCCCGATCTGACGCGGATCGGGTGGATCAGGCGGATCGGGTGGATCAGGCGGTGGTGAAGACCAGCGAGGCGTTGTGGCCGCCGAAGCCGAAGGAGTTCACCAGCCCGGCCGTCCACCGTCCCCGGCGCGGCGCGCCGGCCACGACGTCCAGCTTTACCTCCGGGTCCGGGTCGTCGAGGTTGCGGACGGCGGGGATCACCCCGTCGCGCAGGCCGAGGACTGTGGCGATCGCGCCCAGCGACCCGGCCGCCCCGCACAGGTGACCGGTCATCGACTTGATCGCGGTGACCGCGGGATGCGTCCCGATCGCCTCGGCGACCGACTCGTTCTCGGTCAGGTCACCCGTGGGGGTCGAGGTGGCGTGGGCGTTCACGTAGCCCACGTCGAGAGCGTCGAGCCCGGCGTCGGCCAGGGCGAGCCGCATCGCCCGCGCCTGCCCGGCCGCGTCGGCCGCGGTGATGTGGTGGGCGTCGGAGGTGGTTCCCGCGCCGGCCAGGGTGGCGTGCACCCGGGCGCCGCGGGCGGCGGCGAACTCCGCGCGTTCCAGCACGACCAGTGCCGCTCCCTCGCCCAGCACGAAACCGTCGCGCCCCGCGTCGAAGGGCCGGGACGCCTCCTGCGGCGCGTCGTTGCGCGTGGAGACCGCCTTGGCCTGGGCGAACCCGGCCAGGGTCAGCGGATGCACGCACGCCTCCGCCCCGCCCGCGATCACCACGTCCGCGCGGCCCAGGCGGATGAGGTCCAGGCCCATAGCGATCGCCTCGGCGCCGGTGGCGCACGCGCTCACCGGCGTGTGCGCGCCCGCCCGCGCGCCGAACTCGATGCTGACCGCCGCCGCGGGCCCGTTCGGCATGAGCATGGGCACGGTGTACGGCGAGACCCTGCGCGGCCCGGATCTTTCGAGGATCTCGTTCTGTGTGAGCGTGGTCAGGACGCCGCCGACCCCCGTGCCGATCACCACGGCGAGGCGCTCGGGCTCGACGCCGGGCGCTCCCGCGTCGGCCCACGCCTCCCGCGCCGAGATCAGCGCGGCCTGCTGACAGCGGTCGAGCCGCCGCGCCGTCACCCGGCCCAGCACCTCGGCGGGGTCCACGGGGAGCCGACCGGCGATCCGTACGGGCAGGGCCTCGGCCCAGTCCTCCTCGATCAGGCGGATGCCGGACCGCCCCTCCAGCAGGCCCGCCCAGGTGGTGGCCACGTCGCCGCCCAGCGGTGTGACGGCGCCCAGCCCGGTGACCGGCACGCCCGCCCTGATCCCGTCTCCCATCGACGACCCCCTGCTCTGTGGCCGCACCGATTCGTCCCTTGTGGCGGTGCGCTTCCGCCTCTCACGCTGCCAAAGCGCCCTCACCTGGGGCAGGCATGACGATCGACCAAAAATCCGCGGAAGTTTTGTCGGCGCCGCGCTGCCCGCCGCTCGTCACCGCACCGTGTTTGCCTGCCCCGGAGGGTTGTGCGAACCTCGTGTGCGTCTTTCTGAAAGGGCTGATCATGACGCTCGGAATGGTCCTCGGCGACGCCTGCTCTCGCGCTTCGACGCGGGAGCGGTAACCCTTCCTGCTCTGTCACTCACGCTCGTGCCGCAGCACGGGCGTGTCCGCCGTGCTCCTCGTCGAAGTGCTCTTCGTGCCCATCCGCACGTCGACCACGAGGAGTACGTCGTGTCCACGATCCACTGGACCGAAGGCCGCACCGCCCGATCCGCCCACTGGCACTCCGAGAGCGCGGCTCCGCCGCCCCGGCGGATCGTCGTCGCGGACGACCACATGAAAGCCGGCACCGCCTACCGGCTCGCCCGCGAGGGGACGGCGCTGCTGTGGCGAGGTGACTACCACAACGGACGTCAGCTCCTGCGGGCGATGAGCCGCCGCATCGACCGGAGACCTCTTCCTCCGGGTGACGACGCCTGTGAGGCCTTCCACACTCACCGCCGGGCCCGTGGCGACCGGGCCCGTATCCTGGGCAGGCTCGTCGTGGTGCTGGACGACACCCACGCTCTGGACCTGCGCAGGGCTCCGGACGTACGCCGCGCGTGCACCGAGGCGTACGGCACGCCCCACGAGCCGATGGCGGTCTCCCTCACGGAGCTGCTGGGCGTGATCGGGGCGCACCAGTGGCGTCTCAAAGGCGTGGATGTACCTTTCCTCGGCGCTCGCATCCACCCCCACTACGGCGTGTTCTCGCCTGTCAGGGGGGAGTACGTCGACCTGGTCGCCCGGGCACCGCTCGGCCGCGCCCGCCATACCGCGTTCGACCTCGGCACGGGGACCGGAGTGCTGGCCGCAGTGCTGGCTCACCGAGGGCTCGACCGTATCGTCGCCACCGACGTCAACCCGCGGGCGCTGGCCTGCGCCCGCGACAACCTCCGCCGGCTGGGCCTCGCCGCCCGCGTCGACGTGACCGGTCCCTGTCTCTTCCCAGGCGGACGAGCCGACCTCGTCGTCTGCAACCCGCCCTGGATCCCTGCCCGTCCGGCCTCGGCCCTGGAGCAGGGCGTCTACGATCCGGGCAGCGGCATGCTCCACGGCTTCCTGGACGGGCTCGCCGCCCACCTGCGCCCGGGCGGAGAAGGCTGGCTCATCATGTCGGACCTGGCCGAACACCTCGGGCTCAGGCCACGCGGCCACCTGCCGGCCCTAGTCGAGGCGGCGGGCCTCCGCGTGGTGGACAGGATCGATACCAGGCCGCGGCACCCGCGGGCGACGGACGGCGCGGATCTCCTCCACGCCGCCCGAGCCGCGGAGGTCACCTCGCTGTGGCGCCTGGCCGGCAGGTGACGTGGCCGGGCCGGCTCAGCGGGGAGAGACGAAGCCCGACTCGTATGCGGCGACCACCGCCTGCGTGCGGTCGCGGGCGGCCAGTTTGGCCAGGACGTTCCCCACGTGGGTCTTGACGGTCTCCGTGCTTACGACGAGCTCGGCGGCGATCTCCGCGTTCGACAGGCCGCGTGCCATCAGCCGCAGCACGTCCCCCTCACGTGTGGTCAGCCGGCCGATGCCGGGGACGGCGCGGGCGGCGCCGCGGGCCGCGACCAGCGACCGGATGGCGGCCGGGAACAGCAGTGACTCACCCGCCGCCACCACCCGGATCGCCTGGACGAGCTCGTCCGCCCTCGCCCGCTTGAGCAGGAAGCCGCTCGCGCCGGCGCGCAGCGCCTCATAGACGTAGTCGTCGTTCTCGAACGTCGTCACCACGATCACCTTGGGCGCGCTTCCCGCAGCGGCGAGGGCCTGCGACGCCTGGATGCCGCCCGCCGCGGGCATGCGTACGTCCATGAGCACCACGTCGGGCTTCGTCGTGCGGACGACCGACACCGCCTCGGCGCCGTCCGACGCCTCGCCCACGACGCTGAGGCCGGGCTCGGACTCGACGATGATCCGCAGGCCGGTGCGGATCAGGTCCTCGTCGTCGGCGATCACCACGCGCAGCGTCATGGCTCAACCCTAGACAGCCGCCGGTGGCGCCGCCCGGCCGGTCGCCCCCGGCGGCGTACTCCTGCCCGCCCAGATCGGTGTACGGCTCGCCACGCCACAGCGCTAGGGCCCCGGCCGCCGCCCGCTCCACGACGCGGGGATCGGCGGCGTGCCCGGCCTCGGAGACCAGAGCAAGGAAGCGGGCGGGGTCGATGCGCTCGCGATCGACGGTGAGGCGGTATCCGGCGTGGTCGACAGTGAGCACCCGGCTCGGGGGCGTGGGAGGCGCCCGAGCTCGCGGGCCCGCCGTCGGCGGGGGCCGTCGTGACCGTCGTGGCCGGCGGCATCAGCTCAGCCATGAGGACCTCCTGTCACCGGGGGGCGGGTCAGCGGCCGTTGTCGTCGTCCGCGACCGCGAGCTCGGGACGCCGGGCGAGCAGCAGCCCGAGCAGCGCGTAGCCGACGACGAGGTGGCAGCCGCCGACCCAGTTCGCCAGGGGGTCGCCGAATACGAGATAGGTGGGGACGGTCGCCACCGCCCAGGTCTCGGCGACGAGCGGCCACCAGCGCAGCACTCCCCGCCACCTCGCGGCGATCGCGAGCTTGACACCGATCACGAACATGCCGAACATCGACAGCGGCCAGAACACGTCTAGGAACCCCAGCCAGGCCGGGTCCCGCAGGTTGTCGGGCAGGACCCCGTGCAGCAGCGACCAGACGCTCGCCACGCCGAGCAGCACCGCCTCGACCCGGAGCCCGATCACGCCGCCCCGCGAGACGCCGATCGCCCGTGTTCGCGTCTGCACCCACAGCAGGCAGAACACGCCGAGCTGAAAGGCCAGGCCGGTGAGGTCGTGGATGCGTCCGCCCATCCCCTGCGCGTCGGTGCCGTAGACGAAGATGCTGGCGGCCCAGGCCAGCGTGCCGATCGTGAGCGCAGCTC
The DNA here is from genome assembly GCF_040675265.1 of Microbispora sp. NPDC049633. Lineage (NCBI taxonomy): Bacteria > Bacillati > Actinomycetota > Actinomycetes > Streptosporangiales > Streptosporangiaceae > Microbispora > Microbispora sp. NPDC049633. The sequence continues at coordinate 13,082 of NZ_JBFAOO010000129.1, read as the reverse complement.
CCGCCAGGCGGAAGGAGCCGAGTCGGGAGGCGCCGGGGGAGGGGGCCTCGGGCGGGGTGAGATCCGTGCGTGCCTTGGCGGCTTGCCTGGTGACGTGCGTGTCCATGATTGTCCTTCCGTGCGTGCGGCGCCGGTGCGCCGTGCGGATCCACCATCCGCGCCCGCCGCCCCGGCTCCACAGGGCCGCCGGTCCCGGATCCGGCCCCTGCCGCCGGGCACCCGCCCCGGGACGGCGGTCCCGGGACTCCCGTCCCGGGACAGCGGGACGGCGAGCAGGGGACAATGCCTGTCGTGGTGGATGTGGATGCGGCCGGGCGGCCGGCGACGGACCGGACGGCCGCCTGGACGGCGCCGGTGGCGGCCGCCGTCGCGCTCGCGCTCGTGGCCGCCACGGTGATCGTGGACATGCGCAACAGCGGAGTGGCGGCCTCGCCCGGCGCCGACCTCGCCATCGCCAACTGGCCGTCGGCCATGGCCGGCCTGGCGCAGGCACTGCCCGGCGCCCTGCTGCTGCGCCGACTGCCGCGGCATCCCGTGGCCTGGGTGTTGATCGTCTCCGGACTGGAATGGGCGCTGAACGGCTTCCTCGGCACCTGGTCGCTGTACGCGATCTACACCTCGCCGGGCGCGCCGGGCGCCTCGGCCGTCTACTGGTTGTTCGCACGTTTCGGGTCGGCGTTGCTGATGGGGCTGCCGCTGCTGATCCTGTTGTTTCCCGACGGACGGCTGCCGGCGGCCGGGGCATGGCGGTGGTTGTCCGTCGCCAGCCTCGTGCTGACCGCCTTGCTGCCGGCGTTGCTGCTGGTCGTGCCGATGGACGTGATGGCGCGGTACAACGCCACCCCGATCCCCGCGGAGATCTCCCGTCTCGCGCTGGATCCCGTGAGCATCCCCCTGCCGTACGACGTGTGGGCACCCGTGCTGGCCGTCGCGTACGCCGCCGTGCCGGTGAGCCTGGTGGTGCCGTTCGCGGTCATGCTGCACCGCTACCGCGTCGCCGACGCCGATCGGCGTGCCCAGATCCGCTGGCTGACCTGGTCGGCGCTCGTGAGCATGTTCGTGCTGCTGCTCCAGTTCGTGGCGCCCGTCGAGGTCACGGCGATGCTCTTCTGTTTCGCGGTCGCGCTCACCTCCGCCGCCGTGCTGGTCGCGGTCACCAAATACCGGCTGTACGACATCGACCGGCTGCTGCCCGCGACCGTCCTGTACGGCCTGCTCGCCCTGTCGGTGGTCGTCATCGACGTCGCCGTCTTCACCGTCGCGGGAAGCACGCTGGGGGAGCGTGACTCGGCCCTGGCCGCGATCGCGATCGTCGCGGTGGTCTACGCGCCCCTGCGGGGCTGGCTGTGGCGGGCGGTACGCCGGCTGCTGCGCGGAGGGCGCGACGATCCGTACGGCATGGTCTCGACACTCGCCGAGCGGCTCGAACTGGCCACCGATCCGGACGACCAGTTGCTCGCGCTGGCCCGGACGGTGGCCGGCGCCTTCCGTCTCCCCTACGTCAGGGTGGAGATCGAGCGGGCCGGCGGCGCCCGATCGGTCGTGGAGCACGGCTCCCCGCACGGGCCGTCGCTGTCGCTGCCGGTGGCCTACCGGGGAGAGGTGGTGGGCCGCCTCATGCTGTGCCGTGCCGACCTGACCGAACGCGACCAGCGGCTCCTCGGCGATCTCGTACGGCAGGCCGCGGCGGCGGCCCGGGCGAGCGAGCTCAGCGCCGACCTGCAGCGCATTCGCGTGCAGCTCGTCGGCACGCGGGAAGAGGAACGCAGGCGGCTGCGGCGCGACCTGCACGACGGGCTCGGTCCGAGCCTCGGCGCCGTGGCGCTGCGCATCGAGACCGCGCGGAACCTGGCCCGCAGCGCTCCCGAGCAGTCCGACCGAATGCTGGAGCAGGCGGCCGCAGACGTCGCCGCCGTCCTTGCGGACGTCCGGCGGCTGGTGCACGACCTGCGCCCGCCGGCTCTCGACGAGCTCGGCCTGCGCCGCGCCGTCGAGCAACAGGCGGAGCGCGTCAGGTCGGGCCGGCTCAAGGTCGCCGTGACCTCCGAGGGAGATCTCGGCTCGCTGCCCGCCGCGGTCGAGGTGGCGGCGTACCGCATCGTGTCGGAGGCGCTGGCGAACGTGGTCCGGCATTCGGGCGCGGCGCACTGCGACATCACCATAGGTGTGCGGGAACGAGCGCTGGAGGTGACGGTGCGGGACGACGGCTCGGGCATCGGGGCCGACGTGATGGCCGGGGTGGGGATGCTCTCGCTGCGGGAGCGCGCGGCCGAGCTCGGCGGCGGCTGCGAGGTCGTCTGCCCGCCCGGCGGCGGGACGCTGGTCCGGGCGCTGCTGCCCCTTCAGGAGGAGACCGGCACGACGGAGAAGACGGAGGTGGCGGGTGTCCGATGATTCGATCCGGGTGCTGCTCGCCGACGACCACCCGGTCTACCGCGAAGGGCTCGCCATGCTGCTGGCCTCGATCCCCGGCATCGAGGTGGTCGGCACGGCCGCGAACGGCCGGGAAGCGGTCGAGCGCGCCGCGGAGCTGCAGCCGGACATCGTGGTGATGGACGTCACGATGCCGGAGCTGGACGGGATCGAGGCGACCAGGCGCGTCGTCGAGGACAGCCCGCACATCGGGGTGGTCGTGCTGACGATGTCGGAGGAGGACAGCACGCTGTTCGCCGCCATGCGGGCCGGAGCCCGCGGCTACCTGCTGAAGGGCGCCAACCAGGCCGAGATCACCCGGGCCATCGTGGCGGTCGCCCATGGGGAGGCGATCTTCGGCCCGGCGGTCGCGCTCCGCGTGGCCGAGTTCTTCGCCGGCCCGTCGCCGGCGTCCGAACTCACCGCGTTCCCGCAGCTCACACCGCGCGAACGCGACGTCCTCTCACTGGTCGCCGCGGGACGGTCGAACGCGCAGATCGCGAGCACGCTGTTCCTGTCGCAGAAGACCGTGCGCAACAACGTCTCGAACATCTTCGCCAAGCTGCACGTCGCCGACCGCGCCGAGGCCATCATCCGCGCACGCGACGCCGGACTCGGTCGCACCTGACCCGGCAGGGGCCCGGGGAAGATCACCCGGGCGGGGACGCGGGTGCTCTGGCCGGTCGGCGGCGTCACCGCCCGGCAGGGGGATGCGGGCGTGGAACCGCCACGTCCGGTCGTCGCCGCCCGCCTCCATCCGGCCCCCGAGCAGCGTCACCCGCTCGCGGATGCCGTCCAGCCCGTGGCCGGTGCTCCCGCCGCTGGGGGCGGTGCCGGTCGCGCCGCCCGTCATGTCGCCCGCAACGTCGTCCGTCCTGCCGGTGGCCCCGCCGGCCGGGCCTCGCCCACCCGCCCCGGGACGGCCACGCCCGCGGGACGCCCTCGTACCGATCGTGTCACCGACCGCGTTGCGGACCGACACCTCCAGCACGCGACCGGACACCCCGGCGTCGACCTCGATCGGGCCGGTGCCGTAGCGGATCGCGTTGGTCACCGCCTCCTGCACGACGCGGTAGGCCTCACGGGAGATCACGGAAGGGATCCCCGACAGCTCGCCCAGCCGCCGGGTGACCGGCCTGTCCGCGGGAACCGCGGCGTCGAGCAACGCGGGCAGGTCGTCGAGGGACGGTTCCGGCGAGGCCCGCCCTCCGCCCTCCCGCAGCACGCCGATCACGTGGTCGAGCTCGTCCAGCGCGCTCCGGGCGGAGGTCTCGATCGCCTCCAGCGCGGCCCGGGCGGCGGCGGGATCCCGGTCGAGCACCCGTCCGGCCGCGGCGGCCTGCACGGTCACCACGCTGAGGGCGTGGCCCACCGAATCGTGCAACTCCCTGGCGAGCCGGTTGCGCACCGCGAGCCGGCGCGCGGCCTGCCGCGCCGACGCGAGCCGGTCGGCCGCGGACGGCCCGAGGAACACGGGGGCCAGGCGGGCCAGCAGCGCCCCGGCGCCGGCCGCGAGGAAGAGCAGGCAGACGAGGACGGCCAGCCCCGCGGGCGGACCCCACATCGTGACCCAGCCGGTGCGGAGCCCGGGATCCACCAGCCCGAGATGATCCCCGGCCAGTGGGAGGACCGCCAGCCAGACCGCGAACGGCACCATGGCCAGGGTCACCCCGCTCACCAGGCCGCCGAGGGCCAGGTGCAGGGTGAACCACGCCGCGGTCCGGCGCCGTTCGGACCAGGTCCGCCGTACGGAGGACGGCGGGGTCTCGACGGCCGCGCCCAGCAACGTGCGGGCGGCGGCGACCTCGAAGGCACGGACCGGCAGGAACAGCCCCGAGGCGGCCACCACCGGGAGCACCCCGATGAAGATCAACGGCTGAACCGACAGCAGCGGATCGCCGGCCTGCGGCGCCGGGCGCCACAGCGCCGTCGCGACCTCCCCGGCCATCATGTAGGGCATGAGCAGCGCCCCGCCGACGATCAGGCAGGCCCACCTTCGGTAGGTGACCCTGTCGAGGAGCGGGGCGAGGACCTGGTTCACGGTTCGATGGTCCCGCAGTGACGGCGCGTGCCGTGCCGTCCGGTCACGGCCTGGGGACGAGCACCCGCCACCCGTGCGCGGGCACGAGAGCGGGATCTCCATAGACGTCATCCGCTCCGGCGGAGCCCTCCGCCCCGGCACAGCCCTCCGCCCCGGCACAGCTCTCCGCGACGGCACAGCTCTCCGCGACGGCGAGCCGGGAGACGTCCACGGGGAAGCGGTAGGCGTCCTCGCCGATGTTGAGCAGCGTGACGACCTCTCCCGCCGGTCCCTCACTGCGCAGCGCGAGGGCTGTGTTGGCGACGTGCTCGGCCTTCGTGCGCGCCCGGGCCAGCCAGGGATGGCGGCGGCGCAGCCCGATCAGCCGCCGGTGGAGCCGGTAGACCGGCAGGCCGTGCGGCGCGAGGTCGCCCGGGCCGTCCGGGAAGGCGGGCCGGATCGCGTCGTCGCCCCCGGCGCGTTCCTCCTTGATCCCGGCGAACGCCTGCTCGTCGCCGTAGTAGACGCTCGGCACCCCGCCCACGGTCAGCAGGACGGCCAGCGCGTGCCCCAGGTGCCGCGAATCGGTGAGCCTGCTGGCCAGGCGGGTCACATCGTGGTTGCCGACGAACGTCATCGGCGCGAACACCTCCAGCAGCCGGTCGTGCCGGTCGAGCGCCCAGGCGAGTTCGAAGAAGTTGCCGTCGTTGAGCGAGCTCCAGACGGCCTTCCACAGCTCGTACTGCGTCACCGAGTCGAGGCCGCCCTCGGTCACGTACGCCGCGTAGTCGCCGTGGATCACCTCGCCGGCGAACCAGGCGTCCGGATGCTCCCGCCGCACCCGCGTGACGGCCTCACGCCAGAAGGGGAGCGGCACGGCGTACGCCGCGTCCAGCCGCCAGCCGGACGCGCCCCGGCCGAGCCAGTGGCTCATCACCCGTACGACGTGGTCGAGCACGGCGGGTTCCGCGTGGTTCAGCGCCACCAACTGGTCGTGGCCCTCGAACACGGCGAAGCCACCGGCGCCGTCACCCGGCCGGAACCAGCGCGCGGCGGGGGAGTCCGGCCCCTCCGCGAGCGCCCGGGCGAAGACCGGAAACCCCCTGCCCACGTGGTTGAACACCCCGTCGAGCAGCACCCGGAGCCCGCGCCGCCGCGCCTGCGCCACCAGGCGGTCGAAGTCGTCGTCGTCCCCGAGGCGGGGATCGACCCGGAAGTGGTCCACCGTGTCGTACCCGTGCGTCTGCGACGCGAAGATCGGGCCCAGTTGGAGACCCGAACAGCCGAGGTCGACGGCGTAGTCGAGCCAGCTCTCCAGACGCCGCAGGCGGTGCCGGACCGGCGCTCCCTCGGGCGGCGCCGTCAGCGGGGCGCCGGTGAAGCCCAGAGGGTAGACATGCCACCAGATCGCGTGGTCGCTCCATGACGTCACAGCCGCTCCTCATCGTCGCCCGTCCGGTCACAGTGTCGTCGTCCCTGCACCCTTCCGTGCCGCCGGCCCCCCTGCTCCCTTCCGTGCCGCCGGCACCCCTGCGCCGGTGTCCCGCGCGAAGGCGGGACGCCCCCGGCCGCAGGCGCGGCAGACGCCACGCGTGCGGTAGTGGTAGCCGGCGGCCGCCGTGCCCATCGCCAGCCCCCAGGCGAGGAACCAGGGATAGATGACGTCGAACACCCAGGGGGAGACCCCCTCAAGGGACGGCTGCGCGAGGCCGAGGGCGACCGCGACCCTCAGCCCCGTGCCGAGGACGCCGACCGGGACCAGCATCACGCTCCCCACGACGGCGGCGGTCAGCGGCATCCACCGCGGCATGCGCAGCGGCGGCCGCCAGGTCCGGGCGAATCCCAGCCCGAGGGCCATGCCGATCAGCGCCAGCACCCCGGTGTCGCCCAGCCCCGGCGTCCACAGGTGCACGTCCCCGAACGCGCGGGGATCGGTGAGGCCGACCGTGCCCCCGAGGCCCCACTGCACCTTCAGCGCGCCGTACCCCGCCGCGAGCAGCACGGTCAGGTATCCGGCGCGGACGCTCAGCCTCTGCCACGTCTCCCGGCCCCCGCCGGCGGGAGAGGCGTGGCCCGCGTCGTCGCGTCCATCGTGACCCGCCGCGCTGTGGCCTGCCGCGCTGTGGCCCGTCGCGCTGTGGCCTGCCGCGCTGTGGCCTGCCGCGCTGTGGTCCGGCCGCCGGCCGCAGCGTGCGCAGGCGCCGCGCGCGCGGCGGCGACGTCGTACGGCGGTGACGAGGAGCGTCGTGCCGGCGGCGAGCGCGGCGGCGCGGGCGGCGGCCATCGGCGGGTCGAAGCCCAGGTCGACGACGCCGCTCTCCCCGGTGACCGCCGCGATCCCCGCCATGATCCCGCCCACGATGTCGAAGGCGATCCCGCTCGCCCCGGCGCCGGCCAGCGCGAGACCGGCCACCGCCGCGGCGGCGGTGGTGAGCGCGCCGGTGCGCGCGGGCGGGGACTCCCGGTGAAGATGTGCCGTTTCCATGCCTTCCAGGCTCGTGGCCGCCTCCTCGCCGTGCCTCCCCAGGCAGCGGGACCGGCATCCCCCGCGCGGGGGAAATCCCTTGAGCCTCACGTAGCGTGAGCTTCTAGCGTCGGCGGTATGGAGATCATCGTTCACGACACGGCCACCGCGATGGCCGGCCTGCTGGCCGCCCCCCTCGCGGAACGGCCCGCCGCGCTCACCGGCATGCTCCGCCCGATGTGGGACGCCGTGCCCTGGATGCCCGTCGACGACGTCGTCGGCATGCACCACAAGGGGTTCGGTTTCCGCGTCGACCGCGACGACGAGCGGTACCTGCCCGCCTTGCGGCGGATGCGCGAGGCGGGAGTGTGGGAGCAGGTCCGCGACGCGCTCAGCGGCGCGTGGAAGCACCAGCGCGAGGCCGTGCCCGGCATCCGGCATCCCGAGACGCTGCAGGTCTACATCGTCCTCGGCGACCCCGACGCGGAGCACCTGGTGCGGCGCAACCACGGCTACCTCGGCATGAGCGGCAGGGGCCTGGTCTACCTCCTCGTCTGGCCGACGGAGGACAACCTCGGCCGCCTCGGGCACTGCGCCGTCCACGAGCTCAACCACAACATCCGATACTCGAACGTCGTCTGGGACCCCCCGACCGTCACCCTCGGCGAGCAGATCGTCTCCGAAGGGCTCGCCGACGCGTTCGTCCGCGAGCTGTACGGGCCGGAGGGGCTCGGCCTCTGGAGCACCTCCCTGGACGGGCCCGCGCTCGACGCCGCGTACGCCACGATCACCGAGGCCGTCAACCTGACCGGCATGCACAACTTCGCCGCGTACGTGCACGGGGACGCCACGGCGGAGCAGATGGGGCAGCCGCCCGTGGGCCTGCCCGACCACGCGGGCTACCCGGTCGGGCTGCGGATCGTCGACGCGCACCTCGCCGCCTCGGGCCTGACCGCCGCCGAGAGCACGACGCTGTCCCGTCAGGAGATCCTGGCCAACGCCGGGCTGTCCGCCGCCCGCTAGGCTCGCTCGTCGAGCCATGGTCAAACCGGCGCAAAGGGGGACGGAGCCGATGGGTGCGGAACAGGTCGTGCTTCTGCTCCTCGCGGCCCTGGCCGCCGGATGGGTGGACGCCGTCGTCGGCGGGGGAGGGCTGCTGCAGTTGCCGGTGCTGCTCCTGGCCGGTCTCACGCCGGTCCAGGCGCTGGCGACGAACAAGTGCGCCGCCATCTTCGGCACGGGGTCGGCCGCCGTCGCCTACGCGAGGAGGACGAAGCTCGACCGGGCGGTGGCCGTGCCGGCCGCGGCACTGGCGGTCGCCTTCGCCGGATTCGGGGCCGCCTCGGCGGCCCTGCTCGACGCGGATGTGCTGAAGCCGCTGGTGATGGTCGTGCTGCTGGGGGTGGGGGCGTTCGTGACCCTGCGGCCGGGGTTCGGCCGCCTGCCTCAGCCGCACCTGCGTACGCGGGCGCGGGCGATCACGGGAGTCGCGGTGGCGGGCGTCGGCATCGCCTATTACGACGGCATCGTCGGGCCCGGCACCGGCACCTTCCTGCTCATCGCGTTCACCTCGATCCTCGGCATGGACTTCGTCCACGCCTCCGCCACGGCGAAGGCCGTCAACACGGGCACCAACCTCGGCGCCCTCGTCGTCTTCGCCGTGCAGGGCCACGTGGTGTGGGCGCTCGGCCTGGCCATGGCGGTCTGCAACATCGCCGGAGCGCAGATCGGCGCGCGGATGGCGCTCAACCGCGGCGCGGGGTTCGTCCGCGTCGTCCTGTTGTGCGTGGTGGCAGCCCTGGTCGCCAAGCTCGGGTACGACCAGTTCCTCAGCCGATGAGTCAGTCGATGAGGTCGCACAGGCCGGGTCCGAGATCGTCGTCCACCATGCGCAGCGCGGTCTCCGCCCTCGACGCGAGCGCGAGCGGGGGCACCCCGGCCACGAGGTGGGAGTGCGCGACGCGGTCGAGGGCGGCGCCGACCAGCGGCGCCGTGACCCGGAGGGCGGCGGGAAGCGCGACGCCGCCGGTGGAACCGCCGTGGAGCACGATGTTGCGGCACCGATACAACCGCCGCAGCGACACCTCCAGGTAGCCGCGCACCCGCCCCAGCACCTGTCGCCGATCGGCGAGCAGCGCCTTCATCCGGAAGACCGACGCCACGTCGCTGCCGGTCCGCCAGGACCGCACCAGCGGGAGCCCGTCCCGGCTCTCCAGCTCGGCGGCGACGAGTGTGGAACGTTCCCGATTGGACGCGCAGGCCGCCAGCTTGTCCACGAGAGCGTCACCGGGCACCTCGCGTATCCGGTAGGAGAGCGCGGTGAGCTCGGCACGCGGCCAGGAACAGGCGACGAGCGCGGCGGCGCGGGAGGCGGCGACCACCTTCTCCCGCTCGTCGGGATCCCTGGCCTCGGTCAGCAGGGACTCCAGCGCCGCCCAGCCTCCCGCGATGGCGGGCGCGAGCGGCCCCTGGTTGAGCCCGGAGGCGATCTCCAGGGCCTCGTCGACCGTGCTCCTGGCCTGCTCGCCGAACCGCTGCACGTCCTGGCCGACCACGTACAGCTGCCGCTCGGCGGCCAGCGAGAGCACCTGCGCGCCGCGCGACGGCAGCAGGAGGGGGAGCGGCCGGTCCTCGCCCCCGATGTACGCCTCGCCCAGCGGGACGACCGCCCCGGCGGCAGTGAAGCGCGCCCGCGCCTGGAGTCGTTCGACGAGGTCGGAGACGATCTCCACGGCGCGCTCGGCGTCCCTGGCCTCGACCGAGTAGCCGAGCCCGCCCACCACCTCCCGGTGTCGTTCGGCGCTCGCGCCCGCCATCAGGGGCCGCGTCTGCTCGGCCGTCAGCCAGTTGGGCAGCCAGCCGGCGAGCTCCTCGTGCCGGCTCAGCGCGCGGAAGGGGACGACGATCCGCCACTGGCGCGGCGGCCGGGCCAGCAGGGCGGACGCCTCGGCGATCAGGTCCGTCGCCGACAGATTCAGATGGCCGTCGCGGAGCCAGCGCTGCACACCCGCCAGGCTGTGCCCGCTGTCGAGCAGGTGCGCGGCGACGGCCCGGGCCACCCGTTCGGCCCGGGGCGGCTCCTGCGCCGCGGCACAGGACGACCAGCGGCCGAGGTAGCCGGGCCGCCCCATGTCGATGAGGTGGCGCAGTTTGCGGCGGCCGTCGCTGGCCAGGGTGAGGGTGGTGCACAGGACCTCGCGCAGCTCACGGCGGTAGGCCGCGGTGCCCAGGGCGGGATCGTCGCCGAGCAGGCGTTCCAGCGCGTGGCGCTGCCAGTCCACCGCCGCCTGCGACAGCACGCGCCGATCGACCCACACCCCGGCCTCGTACAGCTCCTCCAGGGCGAGGAAGGAGCTTACGGTCCACAATCGGCGCGCCCACGGGGTGGCGGCGCTGGTGAAGTCGAGCAGCCGGGTGGTGACGTGCCGGGAGTAGGAGGACCGGGGGTCACGACCGGCGGGAATCGCATGCATGCTGACGCAACCTCGGGGGTGTGCGGGACATCGGGGGAAATAAAGAGGGCGCGGCCCAGAAAGACCGCGCCCTCGGGGGCGACTGCCCCGGATTAGCCTGTGCTCGCTTGCGCGATGCTCAGAAGATACCCCGTGCCGCGCCCGCCGCACCGGGATTTCGCGAGAACTTTGACGCGTGTCGTGGCGTCCCTGTCGGCACGGCTGTCAATTCGACCGTGTCTGCCCGTTATGGCGCACCGGGCCCTCGGCCGTGGGGTTCCACCACGACCTTGAGCCCGCGCCGGGAGACGGCGGCGGCGAAGGCGTCCGCCGTGGCCTCGAGCGGGAAGCGCTCGGTGACCAGCGATGCCACGTCCACCGAGCCGTCGGCGACGAGGCGGATCGCCCGGGGATAGGTGAGGTTCATCCGCCGCACGAGCGCGAGCGTGAGACCCTTGCGCCGGGCAAGCGATGCGGGGAACGAAGTGCGGTCGTCGTCGGGGATACCGGCCAGTACGACCCGGCCACCGGGACGTACGGCGGTCATGGCGACGCGCACCGCGTCGTCGACGCCCGCCACCTCGAAGGCCACCCGTACGCCGAGGCCGTCCAGCCCGTCGATCCCGGCCCACGCCGCCGGTCCCGCCTCCTCGGGGGAGAGGGCGTGGCCGGCGCCGAACCGCAGGGCGGCGGCGCGGCGGTGCGGCAGGGGGTCGACGGCGACGACCACCGAGGCGCCGGCGAGCCGGGCGAGCCGGATCACCAGCAGGCCGATCGGCCCGCAGCCGACGACGGCGACGGGCGACCCGAGGCTCACATGTCCCAGGTCCACGGTGTGGAGCGCCACACCGAGGGGTTCGAGCATCGCCCCGTCGCTGTCGGAGAGCGCGTCGGGCAGCGGGTGCAGCAACTCGTCGGGCCAGGTGAGGAACTCGCGGAGGCCGCCGTCGAGCGTGCCGTGCCCGGCGAAGCGGACGTCCGGGCACAGGTTGCCGTATCCCGTCGCGCAGACCGCGCAGCGGCCACAGGGGATGGCGGGGTCCACCGCGACCCGGGCGCCATGCCGGGGACCACCCTCGATGACTCCGGCGATCTCGTGTCCCACGACGAGCGGCTCGTCCAGCACCGCGTCGCCGATGCCGCCCTCCGAGTACCAGTGCAGGTCGGAGCCGCACAGCCCGACGGCGGTGACGCGCACCAGGCTCTCGCCCGGCCCCGAGACGGGCCGCGGCTCGTCGGCCAGCCGGATGTCGCCCGCCTTCTGCAGCCGGGCGGCCCTCACGCCACCGTCCTCCGCGTCATCGCCGCCCCCTCGAATCGGTCCTTCACCTTGATCGTATCCCGGCGTACGCCGAGGGCCGGGCCCGCACTGCGAGCCCGGCCCTCGGAACGTTCCCACGGCCCCCGCTACGACCGGGTCTGCCCGGTCATCTGCCGTGCCTGGTCACGGGTCTGCTCGGTGACCTGCCGCGCCTGGTCGCGGGCCTCCTCGCCGGTGGTCCTGGTCGCCTCGGCGGCCGTCTCGCGCACCTGCTGGACCGCCTCCTTGGCGTCCTCGCCCACACGCTGGGCGGTCTCCTGGACGGCCTGCTTGACCGGCTCGACCATCTCCTCGGCCCGGTCCTTGACCTGCAGGGCCGCCCGCTCCTCCGCGGAGGTCTTGGGCAGCAGGCTCGCGGCCAGCAGCCCCGCGCCGAAGGCGATCAGCCCCGCGGCGAGCGGGTTGCCCTGGGTGCTCCGCATCGCCTGGCGCGGCGCCTCGCGCACGGTCTGGGCGGCCTGCTGCGCGCCGTGCCTGACCATCTCGCCGGCCTCCGCCGCGGTCCCGCGCACCGTCTCGCCCGCCTGCGCCGCGGCGTCGCGGACCGTCTCGCCGGCGTGCGCCGCTGCGTCGCGCATCGTCCCCGCGGCATCACCGGCCTGGTCGCGTACCGTGTGGGTGGCGTGTGCCGGCACTCCCATCACCTTCTCCTTCACCGAGTGCGCCATCGCGCGCATCCTGTCCGTACGGCGCCGCACGATGCGCGCCGGGCTCGTCCGGTCGGCGAGCCGGTCCACGTCGGCGGCGAGCTCCGCCCGCGTGACCTCGATCTCGGCCCTTATCTCCTCTGGGCTCGCGCCCATTGCACGTCCTCCTTCAGCGTCTCGATGGTCTGCTCGGGCGTGGGGTTCACCTCGCGCATGCGCTCCCTGCCGCGCGCGAACAGGACCCCGCCGATCACCGCCCACACGACCGCGACGATGAGTGCCGCCCAGGCCAGGTCCATGACGTTGCCGAGCCCGAACATCACGGCCAGCGTGACGAGAAGCGCCACCATGTATCCGGCGAAACCGGCCCCGCCGAGCATCCCGGCCGCCTTGCCGGCCTTCGCGGCCTCCTGCCGGATCTCGGCCTTCGCGAGCTCCACCTCCTGGCGGAACAGCTTGGACAGGTCCTCACCGATCTCCCCGACCAGCTTGCCCAGTGAGGGCTCGGCGGGCGGGACGGGGTAGCTCATCGCGGCTCACCTCCGGCGCCAGGCGCGCCGGGGAACCCGTCCGAATCGCCCCGCCCGTCGGCGCGGCCGTCCCGGATCTCCTCCGACGGGTAGCGGGCGCCGGTTGTGTAGCCGGTCCCGGTGCCGTTCCGCGTCACGTCGCCGGTGCGGTATCCGTCGCCGGTCCCACCGGTGCCGTACGACGGGGAGGCGGTCACGCCGGTCCCCGGGCCGTCGGTGCCGGTGCTCCCGCCGGC
>NZ_JBFAOO010000128.1:0-21603 GCF_040675265.1 Microbispora sp. NPDC049633 | reverse complement strand
GCTCCTGGCGACGGGGGCGTGCGGCCGGAGCGTCGCCAGGCCCGTCGTCAGGACCGCCGTCAGGGTCGTCACCGTCATCCGGGCCGCCGGGGCTCTCGCCCTCCGGCCGGGACGCGGACGCGTCGCGAACGCGGGCCACCAGGACGCGCGGGCCCTCGCCCGGGGGCTCGGCCACCGGCCGCTGGGGCCGTGTGGCCTCCAGCCGCTCGTCGCCGCTGACCACCCGGCGCTCGGTGATGGTGATCTCGCCTCCCGCCACGGAGGTCTCCGCAGTGGTCTCCGCGGTGGTCTCGGCGGTGGTCTCGGCGGGCGTCCAGGCGACCGCGAGCGCCCCGCCGACCAGCCCGAGCAGCATGCCGATCAGGAAGCCGCCGAGGTTGGCGTAGACGAACGACGCGATCGAGATCAGTACGGCGACCACGCCGAGGAAGGCCCGCTTGTCGGGCTGGAGCCAGACCATCAGGCCGAGGATGATCAGCACCAGCGAGATCAGGTAGGTGGCGCCGATCGTGCCCGACTGGATGACGAGCGGCAGGGCCTGGGTCGCGAACGGAATGCTCAGCAGTTCCAGGCCGGCCGCGAGCACCAGCAGGCCGCCCCAGAACGGCCGCGACCGCCGCCAGGAGCCGCTCATCGCCGCCCGCCGGGGAGCGTGTGTCCGGCCATGTGAAGCACCCGCATCAGAAGCACTCGTGCTCGCCCGGCTCCACCGCCAGCTTCAGCCCCGGCAGCTTGAAGGTCGCCGCGTTGACCGACCAGGAGACCTGCCGGAAGTCCTTGATGGTGATGCCGCTCGCCTGCTGGCCGAACATGCCGGCCGCGCCCGCGGCGCCCGGCAGCTGGTCGAGGGCGCTGGCGTCGCGGCCCGCCTCCAGCTTCGTGAAGACCGCGTTGCCCTCGATCTGCGACGCGTCGACGATCATGTTCTCGGCGGTGACCGGGTCCTTGCCCGTGCCGGCGGTGATCCGGATGGTCACGGCGCCGACGGGCGACTTCACCAGGACCGTCTGGCACATGTTGGTCAGAGTGGCCTTCCGGATGCCGGAGACGGCGACCGGGATCTTCTGGCCCTTCTTGTTCTCGACCGTGCTGCCGTACTGGACGAAGCCCTGGCCCTGCAGGGTGTCCGCGGAGACCTTGAACGTGTCACCCGAGACCACGAACGACGCGCCGATCGCCCCCTCGGCGGTCGCGCCGACCAACACGGACGCGACCGCGAGTGCGGGCACGAAGACGAGCGCGAAGCGCTTCCAACGCACGCGTCCCTGCCGAACGCGTCCCTGTTGAGCCATGAGTCACCTCTGGGGGGAACCAGTCAAATGCAAGAGCAAAGTTACCGATCGGTACCGCGGAGGTTGAAGTGACTCAGCATCACATTTCAGTTACGGCGCGCAGCGAGAAACAGCTGACCGTAACGAGGATTTATGCGCCGGTACGCTGCCCCGAGGCGGCGTCCGCCCGGTAGAGGTCCGGCTCCAGGTAGATCACCCGGGCCATCGGAACCGCCTCACGAATGCGGCGCTCGGCCTCGTCGATGCCCCGCGCCACCTCGCCCGCGGTGTCGTCGTGCTCGACCGCGATCTTCGCGGCGACCAGCAGTTCCTCCGGACCGAGATGCAGGGTGCGCAGGTGGATGACCCGGCTGACCTCGGGAGCGGACTCCAGCGCGGCGCAGATCTTCTCCTCCACCTCGGGGGTCGCGCTCTCGCCGATCAGCAGCGACTTGGTCTCGGTGGCCAGGATGACCGCGATCATCGCGAGCAGCACCCCGATCATGATGGTGCCGACGCCGTCCCACATGCCGTTGCCGGTGATGACGGCCATCGCCACGCCGAACAGCGCGAAGACCAGGCCCAGCAGCGCGCCGAGGTCCTCCAGCAGCACGACGGGCAGTTCGGGTGCCTTGGCCCTGCGGATGAAGGACACCCAGGACTCCTTGCCCTTGTGCTCCCTCGACTCCTTGATCGCCGTACGGAACGAGAAGCCCTCGGCGACGATCGCGAAGATCAGCACGCCGAACGCCCACTGCGGCGACTCGACGGGGTGCGGGTCACTGAGCTTGTGCCAGCCCTCGTACAGGGAGAACAGGGCGCCGATCGTGAACAGCACCACGGCGACGACGAAGGCGTAGAAGTAGCGCTCACGGCCGTAGCCGAAGGGATGCTTGCGGGTCCTCCCCTTGGCGGCGCGCTTGCCGCCGAGCAGCAGCAGCGCCTGGTTGCCGGAGTCGGCCACCGAGTGGACCGACTCGGCGAGCATCGACGACGACCCGGTGAAGAGGAACGCCACGAACTTCGCCACCGCGATGGCGAGGTTGGCGCCGAGCGCCGCGAGGATCGCCTTGGTACCGCCACCCGCACTCACGTTGAACTCCTCAAATCGAACGGCCGAAGCGATCCTATTGGGAAATCCTCGCCCGGAGTTCCGCCGCGGCCGATGCCGGGTCCATCCCGTACCCGAGAGCGAGGTAGACACTCGCGTAGTCGCAGAGGCCGACCAGGGCGGCGAGCCGGTCCAGCGGGTGCGCGCCCTCGGCCATGATCTCGGAGACAGGTACGCCCCGGTCCTCGGCCAGCCGTACGGCGGCCGCGCGGGACGTGGCCACCAGGGGATGCTCCTCCACGTCGCGCAGCAGGAACAGGCGCAGCCGCGGGCTCTCCCCCGGCTCGTCGGCGAACGGGTCGGCGAAGACGTCCCGGCCGGCCAGAGGGCCGTCGAACGTCACGATCTGATTGTGCGCGGCCTCGGGCAGCTCTCCCCAGATCGCCGGGTAGCCCGCGTTCCCGCCGAGCCGGTCGGCCAGGCGGCGGGCCGCCACCGCGGCCAGCGGCGAGGTGCCCCAGATGAGCGGAAGCGTCCCGGCCAGTTCCATCGCCAGCGTCTTGCCGGGATTGATGAACGACTCGCTCGACGGGCGGCAGCGATGAGCCAGGTCCTCCAGCCGCGTGGCCGCCGACTCGAA
The DNA here is from genome assembly GCF_040675265.1 of Microbispora sp. NPDC049633. Taxonomy (NCBI): domain Bacteria; kingdom Bacillati; phylum Actinomycetota; class Actinomycetes; order Streptosporangiales; family Streptosporangiaceae; genus Microbispora; species Microbispora sp. NPDC049633. Next base: position 18,641 of record NZ_JBFAOO010000128.1, on the reverse strand, counting down.
CTCGCTCTCCCCCACGGAGACCAGGCCGAGCGCGGCCGCCGCCAGGATCGGCGGCACCACGAGCGACCACAGCGTGGCCTTCGGCTGTCCGGCCACCCCGGTCGCGCCGCCCACCGGCACGTACGGCCCGCCCGCCCGCGCGACCAGGGCCGAAAGCGGCGTGTCGGGCGCGCCCACGCCGACGAGCGCGCAGCCGCGCCGTACGGCTTCGGCGGTCACGGCGAGGGTCTCCTCGGTCCGGCCGGAGCGGGAGACCGCGATCACGAGATCGGCGGCGCCGGCCCAGCCGGGCAGCCGGTGGCCGCGCACGGTCACCACCGGGACCGGGGCGCCGTGACGGCACAGCGCCTCCAGGACGTCGCCCGCGAGGGCGGAGACGCCCATGCCCGCCACGACGATCGCGCGGGGGCGGCCGTCCCGCCCGATCCGCGCCACGCCGTTCTCCAGGGACGATCGGTACGCCGCCCGCATCTGGGCCGCCGACGACGCGACGGAACGGAGCATGCCGGAGGGGTCGCCCTCCATCAGGTACGCCTGGTCGTCGAGCCGGTCGGGCTCGAACCGGGCCCCTCCGGCAGCGGTCATGCCTTGCGGGCCTCGTCGACGAGGAGCACCGGGATGTCGTCACGCACGGGGTAGACCAGCCCGCACGACTCCGAGGTGCAGGCCAGCTCGTCCGCGTCGGGCACGGCGCGGAGCGGGGACTTGCACGCCGGGCAGGCGAGAATGTCCAGCAGCCAGTCGTCGATCTTCACGTCGTCAGCTCCTTACCACGGCGAGCACTTCGTCCCGGACGGCGGCGACCTTCTCCTCGTCGGCGGCCTCCGCGTTGAGCCGGAGCAGCGGCTCGGTGTTGGACGGACGCAGGTTGAACCACCAGTCCGGACCGCTGACGGTGAGTCCGTCCAGCTCGTCGAAGGTAACACCCTCCCGGCCCGCGAAGGTCTCGCGTACCCGAGCCAGGGCCGCGGCCTGGTCCTCGACCCTGCTGTTGATCTCCCCGGACGCGGCGTAGCGCGAGTAGCGGGACAGCACCTCCGACAGCGGCCGGTCCTGCTCGCCTAGGGCCGCGAGCACGTGCAGGGCGGCCAGCATGCCCGAGTCGGCGAACCAGAAGTCGCGGAAGTAGTAGTGGGCCGAGTGCTCCCCGCCGAAGACGGCGCCGGTGCGGGCCATCTCCGCCTTGATGAACGAGTGGCCGACGCGCGTGCGGACGGGCTTGCCGCCGTGCTCGGCGACGATCTCCGGCACGCCCTTGGAGGTGATCAGGTTGTGGATGATCGTGGCGCCGGGGTTCTTGGCCAGTTCGCGCACCGCGACCAGCGCCGTGACGGTGGACGGTGAGACCGACTCGCCCCGCTCGTCGATGACCCAGCACCGGTCGGCGTCGCCGTCGAAGGCGATGCCGATGTCCGCGCCCTGCGAGACGACCGCCTTCTGCAGGTCGCGCAGGTTCTCCGGCTCGATCGGGTTGGCCTCGTGGTTGGGGAAGCTGCCGTCGAGCTCGAAGTAGAGCGGGGTCAGCTCGATCGGCAGGCCCTTGAAGACCTCGGGGACGGTGTAGCCGCCCATGCCGTTGCCGGCGTCCACGACCACCTTGAGCGGCCGGATGCCCGACAGGTCGACCAGTGTCTTGAGGTGGGCGGCGTAGCCCTCCAGCAGGTCGCGCTCGGTCACCGCGCCCGCGCCCGGCGTGCCGCCCAGCCCCGAGGCGAGCAGTTCGGCCGCGCGGTCGCGGATCTCCAGCAGGCCGGTGTCGGTGCCCACCGGCACCGCCCCGGCGCGGCACATCTTCATGCCGTTGTACTTGGCCGGGTTGTGGCTCGCCGTGAACATGACGCCCGGCAGGTTCAGGCTGCCGCTGGCGTAGTAGAGCATGTCGGTCGAGCCGAGACCGGCGTTGACCACGTCGGCGCCCCGGGAGGTCGCACCCCGGGCGAACGCCGCGGCCAGCGGGCCCGAGGAGGGGCGCATGTCGTGCGCCATCACCACCGAGGTCGCACCGGTCAGCTCCACGAAGGCCGCCCCTACGGCCTGTGCGATCTCCTCGTCGAGCTCGTCCGGCACCACGCCGCGCACGTCGTACGCCTTGAAGATCCTGCTGAGGTCGGCCACTGCACGCCCCTAAATGTCGTTAGTCTTCGCACCTGAGCCTATAGCGCCCGATTGCCCGCACAGCGGGCTCTCCAACGCGGAGCGCGCGAACTCACCGCGGGGTGTCATCGCTCCCTGTTCGGCTGGGCGGACTTGAGCACCCGCAGGTGACCACGGCGGCCCACCTCGACCGCCTGACCGACGGGCTCGCCGGCGGCGGGAGCGGGGCGCGCGGCCTCCCGGACCGCGTTCGCCAGAGCCTCCAGGTCGTCCCCGCTCGGGGCGACGGAATCGGACGGAAGGCGCACGACCTCCCATCCCCTGGGCGCGGTGAGCCGTTCCGCGTGCTCCGCGCACAGGTCGTAACAGTGTGGCTCGACGTACGTCGCCAGGGGGCCGAGTACAGCGGTCGAGTCGGCGTAGACATACGTGAGTGTGAAGACGGCAGGCTGCCTGCAGGCGGTACGGGAACAGCTGCGGACGGGGCTCACGGAGGGACCGTATCCGGTCCGCGTTCACATTGCCACCACCCCGCCGCTCTTATTGACCGTGTCGCCACAATTCAGCGTTCTCTGAAGTCGATATGACGTTGATGGGCAAAGCGGACACGACCCGCGGGATCCACCGCGCCGACGGGACGGGCCTTAAGCTGGCTGCGTGAGCGATCGGAGCGGTGACAGGCCGGATCCAGCGCGGCGGGTGCGCCGGCGCGACCGGCACGGCCGCGGCATGCGCGGCCCCCTGGCACCCTCGCACGTTCCCATCGCGAAGTCCCGTGGAGAGCGGTTCGACGACCTGGTGCTCGACGCGGTCGACCGGCTGAAGCCGCGGTGGGGCACCCAGCTCGCGTCGGTCGAGTTCGCGGTGGAGGAGGTGCCGCCGGCCGCCGAGCTCGTGGACGGGCCGGCCCGGCTGTCCTCCGACCCGATCCCGCTCGGGCGGGCCGAGTCGGCCTCGGGAGACGAGCCCGCCGCCGTCGTGCTGTACCGCCGGCCGCTCGAGGCGCGGGCCCGCGACCGCGAGCAGCTCGGCACGCTGGTCCTGGACGTGGTCGTCGAGCAGGTGGCCAGCCTGCTGGGCCTCACCCCCGAGACGATCGACCCCGGCTACGACGACCGGCACTGAAGCCGTCAGGGCAGCACGACGCCCGGGGAGTCGACGGTCGGCGGCACCAGCGCCCAGGTCCTGGCCATGGCCAGCGGCTGCGCGGTCACCATCTGGCCGTCCTTGGCCGCCTCGTCGAGGACGCGCCCGCCGTACACCGGCCCCGAGCCGGGCTTCGGCCGTACGACGACGCTGAAGCCGCCCTTGCTGCCCTTGGGAGGTGCGAGCCTGAGCTCCTTGGTGCGGGCGGCGGGCAGCGTCACCTCGATCGGGGCCGGCGCCTCGCCCTTCACGGGCAGCAGCCGCACCTCCACGGCGGCCGCCGCGAACGGCGCCGAGAGCACCAGCCAGGAGGTCTGCTTGCCTTCGGCCCGGCCGTCGGCGACGACGCTGCCGAGGTCGACGGAGGCGGTGCCGGCCGTGAAGGCGACGTCCTGCCTGGCACCCGTTCCGGTGATCTTGAGGCCCGCCACGATCGGGACGTCGGACTCCACCACCAGCGCGGCCGGTTGCCCGCCGATGCCGGTGGACAGGTCGAGCGAGGACGCCGAGCCGGCCGGCACCTCGAGCGTCTCCTTGTTCTTCAGCGCGTAGGAGCCGTCCTCGAGCACGGCCCTGATCCGCACGACCGTGTCCCGCTCCCCCGGCGCGGCGACGTACAGCTCCCGCTTCCCGGCGGTGCCGGGGACACCGGGGACGACGACCCGGGTGGCGGGGGCGGCGGCGACGGGCAGCCAGTCGACGCCCCTGCCCTCGCCCAGCACGGCCTTCACCGCGGCGGCCACCCGGCCGCTGCTCGTGCTCACCTGCAGGGCCATGATCAGCGGGGAGGGCGCGAGATCGCGCAGCCTGATCACGCGGTGCTCGCCGGGCTTGACGACGACGCCGTTGCCCCGCTCGCTCAGCACCGGGCCTTCTCCGGAGTAGACCATGAACGAGACGTTGGCCGGGGCCGAGTCGGGATTGGCGAGGTACAGCGTCATCTCCGCCGCGGCCGGCCCCGGCCCGACGAACCAGCTCTCGGCCCCCGGCTCGACGCAGCGCACCCCGGCGAGCCCGCGCTGGGTGCCCGACGTCTCCCGGGCGGTCTGGGCGCTCTCCAGCCCGGCGGCCATCGAACCGGTGGCGTCCACCACGAGAGGGCCGCCGCCGGCGGCGATGTCACGCTGCCACAGCAGGCCGACCCGGTCGATCACGTCGTCCTTGCCGCCGCCGCCCTTTTCCGGCGCCTTGATCGCCGAGAGGGTGGCGCTCCCGGGGGTCTGGGGACGCTCGGGGTCCGCCGGGGTCACCACGCTCACCCGGCTGCCGGACGGCGCCGGGCACACGGCGGTCACCGACTCCACCGGCGCCCTGACGGCCTGCGGACGCGCCTGCGCGACCGGCGCGGGCCGGCTGACGTAGGCCACGCCGTACAACGCGCCCAGTGCGACCAGCACCAAGGCGAGCAGGCCGAAGCGGTTCTCGATCAGTCTCCTCACGCGGGCACCCGATCTTCCTTCGCCCGGCGGCGGCCTCGTGGCCCTTCCTCTGGCACCTCGGCGTAGTCGCCCTCCGGCTCTCTCGTGCGGGCCCCGGGCGAGGCCAGGATCAGCACGAGCACCAGCAGCGCGCCCTGCGCCCACAGCCAGCCCCGGTGCAGCGCGCCCGCGGTCGCCGGCGGCGGGGGCACCGTCACCTGACCCGCCACGCGCCACAGGCCGCCCGTCTCCGAGAGGCTCACCCTGACCAGGGCGGGCTGCGAGTCGAGCGCCCGTTGCAGGGCCGGGTCGACCGGGCCGGGCACCGTCACGAAGCGGACTCCGGACGACGCGAGCGTCTGGACGTACGTGCTGCCCCGGCCCGAGGCGAGCCCGGCGACCGCGGTCGCGAAACGGGCGCTCGCCTCCCGGGGCGTTTCGAGGTCGGACTCGCCGATCAGCGGCCCACGGCCGCGCAGCAGCGTGTAGCCGACCCTGTCGTCCCTGGAACGCAGCAGGAGCGTCCCCTCGCCGGGCGCCGACTGGAGCGCGGCGAGCACCGGCACCGGGTCGCTCAGGTCGCCGCGCAGCGGGCGGTCCGCGCCCCTCGTCACCCACAGCGCGGCGGCGGCGAGCGGGGTCGCGAAGGCGACCACGACGATGAGCATCGCGCCGAGGCGGCGCAGCCCTCCGGCGGCGCGGAACTCGGCGATCCGGTGCGCCTGGTGCCCCGCGGCCACCAGCAGGCCGGTCGCCGCGAACGCCAGCGGCACCCCCGGCCACGCCGTGTCGTCGATCCGGCTCACCACGATCGCCACCAGCAGCCCGAAGAGCATGACGCCCCAGCCGATCGCGACGACCATCTGGTGGCGCCGCAGCAGCAGGGCGGCCAGCGCGACCGCGATCAGGCCCGCCGTCGTCCACACGGGCGGCACCCCCGGCCCGCCGGGACTCAGCATGAGCAGGGACTCGGCGCCGAGCCGCAGGTCGACGAGACGGCTGTCGTGCAGGCCGGACTCGAGCAGGATCCGGGCCGGCGCCCGGACGATCTCGGCCAGCCACGGGAACAGCAGGACGACCGGGGTGCCGAGGCCGATTACGAGCGACCGCCTGACGCCTCTGCGGATGCCGCCGAACGACACCGCGGCGAGCCCGCCGAGGATCGCCACGAGCACGTACACGAGCGGGACGAAGGCCGTGCCCACGGTCAGGAGCAGGCCGAAACCCCAGGCCGCCCGCCGCGACCCGGCGATCACGCGCGTGGCGAGCGCCGCGTAGACGGGCAGCAGCACGATCACGATCGCGGTGCCCAGCCGCCCGCCCGCCACCGCGCCGGTCGCGACCGGCAGCAGGGCGTAGGTGGCCGCCAGCCAGACCCGCGCGGGCGTGTACGGGATCATCCGCTTGGTCGCCGCGTACGCCGAGATCCCGGCCAGCGGCACGCAGCCGAGCAGCACCACGCCGACGGCCAGCCACGTCTTGCCCAGCGCGACCGCCGACAGCCCGGCGAGCACGGCGACGTACGGCGGGGCCCAGGTCTGCGAGCCGAGCCCGGTGACGTGGTGGTCTTCGACGTAGAGCCGCCACAGGTCGGACGCGCCGCCGGTGACGGGCACCAGGGCCCCGCCACCCAGGTGTCCTCCGGACAGGAGCCCGGACAGCAGCGTCCTCTCGGCGGCCAGCGTGATCGCGGCCAGGATCAGGCCGAGCGCCACGACCGGGCTGCCGAACACGCGCTGGACGCCGCCGGAGTCGGTCAGCAACTCGTCGCCGTCGTCCTCCTGGGCGCGGTCCGCGGCCGCGTGGTGGCGGCCCGCCGAGTCGACCGGGCCGGCTCCGGCGAGGAAGCCCTGCACCATGTCGGCCAGCCGCCGCAGCGCGGCGCCCGGCGGGGTGAGCTTGCGCCGGATCGCGGGCCAGCCCTGCTTCCTGCCCTTCCTGCGGGCCTTGCGGGCCCGCCGCAGGCGCAACGGACGGCCGATGACCGAGCCGAGCGCGGCCAGTTCGTCGAGGGCGTTGGCCGGCTGCTTGGCCAGCAGGAACAGCAGGGCCCGCAGCGTCGACGCGACGACGTTGCGCAGCACGGACCGCACGAACGCGCCGAACGGCAGGTTCGCCATCAGGACGAACAGGCCGTTGCGCCGGCCGAGCCTGCGCGGATGCTCGTCGCTGGTGGCGATCCTGCGCCGCCGCCGCGCCGCCGCCTCGGCGTGCCAGGCCACCGCGTCGCTCACGTTGAGCACGCGGTGCCCGGCCGTACGCGCCCGCCAGCACAGGTCGAGGTCGTCGCGGAACAGCGGCAGCGCGGTGTCGAGGCCGTTCAGCTCGTCCCAGACGTCCCTGCGGATCAGCATGCCCGCCGTGGAGACCGACAGGACGTCGGCGATGCCGTCGTGCTGCCCCTGGTCGTACTCCCTGGGCTCCAGGCCGGTGTCGCGCCGCCCCGACCTGCTGACGGTCACGCCCATCTCCAGCAGCACCCGCCGGTCGAGCCAGTCGCGCAGCTTGGGGCCGAGGATGGCGGCCTTGGGATCCTGCTCCGCCGCCCACAACAGGGCCTGCAGCGCGTTCGCGTCGGGCGCGCAGTCGTCGTGGAGCAGCCAGACCCACTCCTGGCCCGGCGCGGGCGGCAGCCGCCGCAGGACCTCGTGGACGGCCTCGCCGAACCCGGTGGACCGGGGCAGGGTCAGCACGTTGCCCGTCCCGAACGCCTCGGTCAGCAGCTTCCCGCTGCCGTCACGGCTGCCGTTGTCGACGCCGACGACACGGTCGAGAGGCCGGGTCTGGCGCAGCACCGCCGCCAGCGTCTCCTTGAGCCAGCGGGCGCCGTCGTGGGCGACGACGATCGCGGTCACCGAGTGCACGTCGAGTCCTAGGGGGGTCGTACGGCTGAGCGCCGACCACGATACGGCAACCCGGACTCACCCGATCACATCCAGGCGAAACAGGACGTCAGCACCATCCGGGACACTCCCCGGACATGCGTGCGGGGCCGCACGCCCAGCGCGCGGCCCCGCCCGGCGTCGTCGTCAGACGGCCTGGCGCTTCATCTTGCGCCTTTCCCGCTCGGACAGGCCGCCCCAGATGCCGAAACGCTCGTCATGCTGAAGCGCGTATTCAAGACACTCGGCGCGCACCTCACACGAACGGCACACCTTCTTGGCTTCCCTGGTGGAACCGCCCTTTTCAGGAAAGAACGCTTCAGGGTCGGTCTGCGCACACAAAGCGCGCTCCTGCCACCCCAGATCTTCACCATCGAGCGCCTGTGCCATGACCAGATCGGTCATTGCACACCTCCCTGTCGCTCGCCCGCCCACATGGAGCCCCCCATAAAAACGCCTGCCCTATACCCACCCTCGGGAAGGCGTAACAACATGTCTGTAATTACACGCGCGTGGCGCGTGTGGCGTCAAGCGGCATAACGATACCCGGGGAAAGACCTGCTCGCCCCGGTTCGTATGCCCCGATCTACGGTCCTATCAGCGTTCGGAACCATACCAAGGGAGGTTGGGGTCGGTTCCGCGGCCTGCCTGATCGGGGGCGGAACCTTCCTCATACTTTGCCTGCGACCGGTCCGGCGTGTAGATCGCCGTGGGGTCGAGCGGCTCCTCCCTGCGCAGCGGGTCGCTGAGGGGGTCTCCGTGGTAGGCGGAGGGGTCGAAGCGAACGGTCTGCTCGGTGGGGTCGGCCGCCGGCGGCTGGAACGGCGCGGGCTCGGACTGGGGGTGACCGAGCGGGTTGTCGTAGTACTCCGGCAGGTCCTGCGGACCGGTGGGGTGATCCGGCAGGGCGATCTTCTGGTAGCTCTGCGCCTGCTGGTAGGCCTGCGCGAGCTGCTGCTCCCTCGGGTCGGCCGGGCCCTCGTACGCGGGGGGAGCGTCGAAGGCCGGGCCCGTGCCGGCGTGCTCGGCGGCCTGCCGGGCGAACGCCTGGCCGGAGTACCCGGAGAACGGCGACCCCTGCCCGTACGGCTGGTCCTGCTTGGGGGGGTCGTAAGAGGGCTGGTCGTAGGAGGGCTGGTCGTACCCGGTGTGGGACGCGCCGGGGGCAACGGCCGGGAACTGCCCGAACGAGCCGGTCTCCGTCTGCTGTCCCGCGTAGCCGTACTGGTCGAACACCGGGCCCTGCGGCGGGGAGTAGTCGGAGCGCTGGGGCGCGGCCGCCTCGGGCTGCGTGCCGTACGCGCCGGTGGTCGGCCGCTCCTGCTGGTAACCCTGGGCGCCGTAGTCGGCGTAGTGGGCGCCGGTCTGCACGTCCTGCAGCGACGGCCCGGGCTGCTGCTCGCCCTGCCACGGCTGCTGCGCCTGCCCCTGACCCTGACCATGGGAGCCATGAGCGGGGGCGTCGGGCTGCCCGAACGGCGGGGGCTGCGGGGCGGTCGGCGCGGGGGTGTAGGAGTGCTGCGGCTCGTGTGCCTGGCCGTAGACGTCCTGGGGCCGCTCCTGGCCGAAGGCGCCCTGGCCGTGCTGCTCCTGGGGGTACTGGTCGGCGTACTGCTGGGGCTCGGCGTACCGGTGCTCGGCGGGCGGCAGCTGGGGTTGGGCCTGCGGCTGGCCCTGTGGTTGGCTCTGCGGCTGGCCCTGTGGGTGGCTCTGGTGGGGGGCGTCGTACTGGCCGGGGTGCGGGAGGTTGTGCGGCGGGGTCGGCGCGCCGTTCTGGTGACCGCCGGGAGCGGCGTGCGAGGGGGCGGCGTGTGCGGGAGCGGCGTGTGCGGGAGCGGCGTGCGAGGCGATGTGCGGCGCGCTCTGGGGGCCGTTCTGCGGCTCGCCCGGAGCCGGGTGACCGAACTGCTGCCGGCCGGGACCCTGCTGAGCGGGCATCTGCTGCACCGGTGCCTGCTGCACCGGTGCCTGCTGCACCGGTGCCTGCTGCACCGGTGCCTGCTGTACCGGTGCCTGCTGTACCGGTGCCTGCTGGCCGGGCATCGCGCCGACGACGGGTGCCTCGCCGTACCCCTGCGGGGCCTGGTGGTGGGGGGCCTGGTGGTGGGGGGCCTGGTGACCCTGCGGCAGCGCCGGAGCGTACGACACGGGCGGGTGGGCGTCCTCGCGCCTGCCGAAGTAGTCGCCCACCGGTTCCGCCGCGGACTGCAGCGCCGCGGCCGTGCTCGACGCGAACAGCGCGCCGAAGACGGCGAGCGCGATCATCGGCAGTCCGGTGATGAGGTATTCGAACCGGTCGCGGAACGTCAGCAGGTCGCCCACGAGCACGCCCAGCACGCCGATCACGCCGAAGACGACGCCGAGACCGAGCGACCCGGCCGCGCCGAGCGAGACCAGGCGGGCCCGGGGGGTGGGCGCGCCCGCCTTGGCGACGAGCAGGACGGCGCCGACCGCGAGCGCGGTCGTGAGCGGGGACACGAGAGAGTGCAGGCTCATCGCCGCACGGACGCCGAAGGTGCTGCTCGGCGACGAGCCGATCAGCAAGCGCGCGATGCTCACGAGGATGCCGGTGATCACCACCGCCAGCATCGTCCACGCGGCCGGCTCGCGGAGCCGGCCGGTATCGACCTTGAGCACGACTACCCCCATCGGTCCAAACGGCACTCGGGGAAGTTTTGCACATGCCTGACTTAAGCGTCGGCAGACCCAACAACCTCACAAGCCGAACACACCCTACATATGGCTGTTCATCCCACTCCCGGGGTGGGTGTCGGCGATGCCGCGTACGGCCGATGGAAGACTGACGGCATGCGCATCGTGTCCCTCGCCGGAGGAATCGGCGGCGCCCGATTCCTCCGAGGTCTCAAGGCGGCGGCCCCCGATTCCGACATCACCGTGATCGGCAACACCGGCGACGACATCACTCTCTTCGGCCTGCGCGTGTGCCCCGACCTCGACACGGTCATGTACACGCTGGGCGGCGGCATCAACGAGGAACAGGGCTGGGGACGGGCCGGTGAAACGTTCACGGTGAAGGAGGAGCTCGCCGCGTACGGCATGGAACCGCAGTGGTTCGGCCTCGGCGACCGGGACTTCGCCACGCACATCGTCCGCACCCAGATGCTGGCGGCCGGATATCCGCTCTCACAGGTGACCGAGGCCCTGTGCGACCGGTGGCGGCCGGGGGTGCGGCTGCTGCCGATGTCGGACGACCGCACCGAGACCCACGTGGTCGTCTCCGACGAGGACGGCAGAAGGGCGATCCACTTCCAGGAGTGGTGGGTGCGGCTGCGCGCCTCGGTGCCGGCCGAGCAGATCGTGCTCGTCGGCGCGGACGAGGCCCGGCCCGCGCCGGGCGTCCTCGACGCCATCGCGGCGGCGGACGTCGTGATTCTCCCGCCGTCGAATCCGGTCGTCAGCATCGGGACGATCCTCCAGATCCCGGGCATCCGGGCGGCGCTGGAGGCCAAGACCGTCGTCGGCGTCTCCCCCATCATCGGCGGCGCCCCGGTGCGCGGCATGGCCGACGCCTGCCTGACCGCGATCGGCGTGGAGACGAGCGCCCAGGCCGTGCTGGAGCTGTACGGCTCCGCCCTGCTCGACGGCTGGCTCGTGGCCGAGGAGGACAAGGGCGTCGCGCTCGACGGCGTGGTGGTGGAGGCCCGCCCGCTCCTGATGAGCGGCCCCGAGGCCACGCGGGACATCGCCGCCGCGGCCCTCGCCCTGGCCCAGTCACTCAAGTCCTGAATTCAGATGTCAGAGGAGCACATGCCCCAGATCACCGTCAGCGGCGTGCCCGGCCTGCCCGAGGTGCGGCCCGGCGACGACATCGCCCAGCTCGTGGCGCGGGCCGCGCCCGATCTGCGGGACGGCGACATCCTGGTCGTCACCTCCAAGATCGTGAGCAAGGCCGAGGGCCGCGTCCGCGAAGGCGACAGCCGTACGGCCGCGATCGAGGAGGAGACCGCGCGCGTGGTCGCGCGGCGCGGGGACACGGTCATCGCGCAGACGCGGCACGGCTACGTGATGGCCGCGGCCGGCGTCGACGCCTCGAACACCTCCCCCGGCACCGTGCTGCTGCTTCCCGAGGACCCGGACGCCTCGGCGGGCCGGATCCGCCGGGGGCTGCGCGAGCGGCTCGGCGTGCGCGTCGGAGTGATCGTCTCCGACACCTTCGGCCGGCCCTGGCGGCACGGCCTGACCGACGTCGCCATCGGCGCGGCCGGCGTGCGGCCGCTGGAGGACCTGCGCGGCGGCGTCGACCCCTACGGCAACCCGCTCAACGCCACCGTCACGGCACTGGTCGACGAGATCGCGGCGGCGGGCGACCTGGCGAAGGGCAAGCTGTCCGGCGTTCCGGTGGCCGTCGTGCGCGGGCTGGGCGGCCTGGTGACGGACGAGGACGGCCCGGGCGGGCGGGTGCTCGTCCGCCCCGCCGACGAGGACATGTTCCGGTTCGGCTCGGCCGACGTCGTCTTCGCCCGCCGCACGATCCGCGAGTTCTCCGCCCGCGAGGTCGACCCGGCCGCCGTACGGCGGGCCGTGGCGGCCGCCATCGCGGCGCCCGCCCCGCACCACACCACGCCCTGGCGGTTCGTGCTGCTCGAGACGCCGCAAGCGCGTACGGAACTGCTCGACGCGATGCGGGACGCCTGGATCGAGGACCTGCGCTCCGACGGCTTCTCCGAGGAGTCGATCGCCCGGCGGATCCGGCGCGGCGACGTGCTCAGGAACGCGCCCTACCTGGCGGTGCCGTGCCTGGTGATGGACGGCTCGCACACCTACCGCGACGGACGCAGGAACGCCGCCGAGCGCGAGATGTTCGTGGTGGCCACCGGCGCGGGCGTGCAGAACTTCCTGGTCCAGCTCGCCGTGCAGGGGCTGGGCTCGGCGTGGGTGTCGTCCACGATGTTCTGCCGCGACGTGGTGCGCAAGGTGCTCGGCCTGCCGCAGAACTGGGACCCCATGGGCGCGGTGGCCATCGGCCATCCCGCCGCGCCGCCGAGGGACCGGCCGCCGCGCGACCCGGCCGACTTCTACGTCACCAGGTAACCGTCACTTCCGGGTGCACGTCACTTCCGGGTACACGTCACTTCCGGGTACACGTGGGGTGGCACAGCCGCCGGGCCAGCGCCGACAGGAACACGTCGATGATCTGGCCCGGCTCCTGGGCGACGTAGAGCTGTCCGTTGGTGGCCGAGACGATCTCGCCGAGCGCCGCCCGGTCGGCCGCCTTGCCGAACGCGACCACGATGATCTGCACCGGCCTGTCCGGGTCCCACTCCTTGCGGAGCCTGTCGACGAGCTCGCGCCGCGACACGCCCTTCCCGTCGTCCACGCCCGCGGTGAGCACCAGCAGGGCGTTGCTCATCAGCGGGTCGTAGCCCTCCGACACCGAGCGGAAGCCCGCGTCGATCGCGTCGTACAGCGCGCCGCTCCGGTCGTCTTGGGCCTTGATTCCGTCGGCCACCCGGAACAGGGCCGTCCTGCGGATCTCCTCCTGGCCGCCGTCGGGCTCGGTGATCGGGCCGAGGCCGATCAGCTCGCGGTGGTCCGCGCCGCCCTTCAGGTCGCGGGCGAACTCCCACAGGCCCATGTGGGTCTCGTTGGGGAACAGCTGCAGGCCGAGCTTGGCGGCCTCGACCGCGACGTCCAGCCGGGTCTCGCCGCCCGCCCTGATCGGCTCGGCGTTGTCCTTCGACACGTCGGCCAGCACCAGGATCCGGCTCGGCGGAGCCAGCCTGCTCCATGCTTCCAGCGCTTCGTCGATGACCTCGGCCGTGATCGACTGCCGCGGGCGCGGCCGCTCGGCCGCGATGTCGTCGCCCGCCGGGAACGGCGGCTGCCCGTCGGCGCCGCGGAACCCGGCCTTCCGTACGGCCTCCTGCGTCGCCGGCGACCGCAGCCACGCCGCGAACAGCCGCGAGGCGGCCGCCCGGTCGGGGTCGGCGGCCGTCACGACGTACGGATAGTCGAGGTCGATCGTGCCTTCCTCGGGCTGGAGGGCGACCACGGGCTCGGCGTGGCCCTCGTGGTTGTGCGCCCACACCGACTGCTCGGGGACGATCACCACGGGCCGCGACCAGAAGCCCGGCGCGTCCACCGCGCCGAGCATGCTGCGGTAGTCGGGGGCCGAGCCCGACTGCGCCATCCGCACGAACGCCGTGAGGTCGCGGTCCGCCTTCTCACCCGTGCCGGCGATGTCGCGGGCCGCCGCGACGGTCGCGATCCCCGCCCCCGACACCGACGGATCGGGGATGCGCACGATGTCCGGCTCGTGCTCGGTGGGCTGGAGCCGTCCCCGCACCGTGGCGGGGAAGACCATGTCCCAGCTCATGGCCGTCCCCCCGGCGGCGAACCGCTCGGCGAGCGAGCGGCGGGTGGCGAAGACCAGCGGGGAGGTCGCGACGACGGTCTCGTCGGCGGCGATGTCCTGCCCGCCCTGCTTGCGGGCCAGCCGCACCCACACCGAGGAGTCGGCGATCCAGCCGTCGGGACGGTCGGGCAGCACGCCGGCCCGGTCGCCGATCAGCGTGCGGAGCACCGGCGCGGGCGGCTGCTCGGCCACCTGCACCTGGACGCACCGCCCCTCCACCTCCGCGCCCGAGGCGTTGAACCGCCCGGCCGCGTCCATCACCGGCGGTGCGACGTCCAGCGCCGCCGCGACGCTCACGAGGATCGGATCCCGGGCGGAACACGTTCCTGCCGACCGGGTGAGGAAGAGATAGGCCCCGCCCGCGATGATCGCCGCGACCGTGAGGACCGCGACCGCGCCCTTCCAGCCGGCCTGCCGGCGGCGCCGCTCGGCCGTGAAGGCGGCCCGGTGACGACCGGAGGGCACGTGCGGGTCCTCCCCAGTTCTCGTGGCTCTCGTGTGCTCTCGTGGGGCTCTCGTGGCCGGCGCTCCACGGCGCCGCGCCTGTTCCTGGAACGGTCACTGTGCGCTGCCGAGTGTCACGATTCTGCCCATCACCCCCGCGCCCCGCGCAAGAGCAACGTAGAACTTGTTATATACACGGCGTCCAATTACACGGCGTCCAATTAGGCGGCGTCCAATTGGCGGGCGTCGTCACCCCCGGGGAAGCCCGAGCTCCAGCTCGATCCAGTAGACGCCGGTCATGACGGGGGTGAAGTCGGCGACGACCTCCTGCGCGTAGCCGGCAGCGCCGCGGAGCTTCACCGCGAGCGGGCGGCCCTCGTAGTCGGCGGTGATCCGATAGCGGCCGATGGGCACGTCCTCCAGGCCCGAGCCGTCGCCGTTCCGGGTGGCCGTCCGCACGATCCGGCTCCCCTCGGAGCCGTCGATCAGCGGACCGTCCGGCACGAGGGTGAGCCGCACCTTCTCGTCCTCCAGGAAGGCGCCCGCGTCGAGCTGGTCGTTCAGGTCGACGCGGAACAGCACCTTGCCTCCGTAGAAACCGAGGCCGTCGGGCTTCTCCCCCGTGAGCTTCCAGGTGAAGTTCCTGATCGCGCCGCTCGGCCCGGCGAACGGCGCGTCGTCGTCGGGCGCCAGGCTCAGCGAGTACTCCCGGCCGTTGTACCGCCTGGTGATCGTCGCCGACGCGTGGAAGGTCGCCCCGATGTTCGTGGCGACGCGGTAGCGGCCGTCGCCGCCGGTCCGCACGACCTCGTTGCTGTCGTAGAGCAGTTGGTTGTCGGCGACGACCTCGGCCCCCTCGATCGGGCGGCCCCGCTCGTCGGCCACCCGCCCCTTCAGCACGCCGCGCTCGACCTCCCCGGGTCCGGCCTCCCGGGGATCCTCGTCCCGCCCCTCGCTCACCGAGCCGCTCATCACACCCTCTTCCAGGACCCCGCATCCGCCGAGGACCGTCATCAGCAGGACGCCGAGCACCAGCCGTCTTTCCATGCCGACCAACATTAAGATCACGATCTTGCAATCGGCTTGGAGATCACGCGGCGGCGGACGGGCTACCCGATCGGCTGCCGCCCGAACTGCGGCGTCTCCAGGAACCGCACACCGCGGACGGACTGGCACACGCCGTCACTACGCCGGGCGGCCTCGGCGCGCTCCTCGCTCGGCCGGCCGTACGACGTGGTGCGCTGGCGCGGCGGGCGACCGGTCGGCGCGACCATGGCCGCGATCTCGCTGATCGTCTTGTAGGAGCCGTTCTCCGAGCCGGCCATCCGGCTGATCGTCTCCTCCATGAGCGTGCCGCCGAGGTCGTTCACGCCTCCGGCGAGCACCTCCCGGCACAGGTCGTCGCCCAGCTTGACCCAGGAGCACTGGATGTTGCGGATCGCGCCGTGCAGCATGATCCGCGCCAGCGCGTGGACGGCCCGGTTCTCCCGCGCGGTCGGCCCCGGCCGGGCGATCCCCGCCAGGTAGATCGGGGCGCTGTGGTGGACGAACGGCAGCGGCACGAACTCGCTGAACCCGCCCGTCTCCTCCTGGATCGACCGGATCAACCGGATGTGGCGCACCCAGTGCTCGTGGGTGTCCACGTGGCCGTACATCATGGTCGAGGTCGTCGGGATGCCGACCCGGTGGGCCGTGGTGATGACCTCGATCCACTCCCGGGTGGGCAGCTTGCCCTTGGTCAGCACCCACCGGACGTCGTCGTCGAGGATCTCGGCGGCCGTGCCGGGCAGCGAGTCGACCCCCGCCTCCCGCGCCGCGTGCAGCCACTCCTCGACCGACAGGTTCGTACGGCTGGCGCCGTTGACGACCTCCATCGGCGAGAACGCGTGCACGTGGATCTCGGGGCAGCGTTCCTTGACGGCGCGGGCGATGTCGAAGTAGGCCGTGCCGGGCAGGTCGGGGTGGATGCCGCCCTGCATGCACACCTCGGTCGCGCCGGCCTCCCACGCCTCCTGCGCCCGGTCGGCCACCTCGCTCAGCGACAGCGTGTAGGCGTCGGCGTCGGTGCGCCGCTGGGCGAACGCGCAGAAGCGGCAGCCGGTGTAGCAGACGTTGGTGAAGTTGATGTTCCGGTTGACGACGTAGGTGACGTCGTCGCCCACCGCCTCGCGACGCAGCCCGTCGGCGATCCGGCACAGCTCGTCCAGACCGGCGTCGTCGGCGCCCGCCCCCGACTGGTCCCCGGCGAGGTCGAGCAGCGTCAGCGCCTGCTCGTCGGTCAGCCGCGCCGGGTCCGCCTCGGCCTGCCGCAGCGCCTCCCGGACGTCCGCCCTGACGGACCCGTCCCGTCGACCGCCGGGCAGGCGTTCGCGCAGGGCGTCCCAGTCGCCGTACACGCTGTCGAAGTCGGCGCGGCGGTCGCCCGTGCGGCCCTCGGTGTCGACGGCGGTGTGCAGGTCGGCCCGTCCGCCGGTGACGAGGCCGCCGTCGGGCTCCTGCCAGGGGCGGCCGAGGAGCACGGCGTCCTCCCGCGCGAGCCCGGTCGCGGGATCGGCCAGCGCCGCGACGTGCTCACGCAGCCGGGGGTCGAGCCACGGCTCCCCCGCGAGCACGTACTCGGGATAGATCGTGAGCCGCTCGCGCAGCGTGAACCCGGCGGCGCCGGTCCGCGCGGCGAGGTCGTCGATCTGCGGCCACGGCCGCTCGGGGTTGACGTGGTCGGGCGTGAGCGGAGAGACCCCGCCCCAGTCGTCGATGCCCGCCCGCAGCATCAGCGCGTACTCCTCGCCGATCAGGTTGGGCGGCGCCTGCACGCGGACCTTCGGGCCGAGCACGAGCCGTGTCACCGCGATCGTCGCCGCCAGTTCGTGCAGGTCGGCGTCGGGCATGCCGCGCATGGCCGTGTCCGGCTTGGCGCGGAAGTTCTGGACGATGACCTCCTGGACGCCGCCGTACTCCCTGGCGACCCGGCGGATCGCGAAGATCGACTCGGCGCGCTCCTCGACCGTCTCGCCGATGCCGATCAACAGGCCCGTCGTGAACGGCACGCTGGAGCGGCCCGCGTCCTCCAGCACGCGCAGCCGTACGTCCGGGTCCTTGTCCGGGGAGCCGTAATGGGCCTCGCCCTTCTCGGTGAACAGCCGGCGCGAGGTGGTCTCCAGCATCATGCCCATCGACGGCGCGACGGGCTTGAGCCGCTGCAGGTCCTTCCAGGTCAGCACGCCGGGGTTGAGGTGCGGCAGCAGCCCCGTCTCCTCCAGCACCCGGATCGCCATCGCCCGGACGTACGACAGCGTGTCATCGTACCCGTGGGCGTCGAGCCACTCGCGCGCCTGGTGCCACCGGTCCTCGGGGCGGTCGCCGAGCGTGAACAGCGCCTCCTTGCAGCCCATCGCGGCGCCCTGGCGGGCGATCTCCAGCACCTCGTCCGGGGACAGGAAGGCGCTCGGCAGCTTGTGCGGGGCGGTGGCGAACGTGCAGTAGCCGCATCTGTCCCGGCACAGCCGGGTCAGCGGGATGAACACCTTGCGGCTGTAGGTGATGACGCCGGGCCGTCCGATGGCTTCCAGGCCCGCGTCCCTGACCCGCGAGGCGTGCACGAGCAATGCGTCGAGGTCGTCGCCGCGGGCGCGCAGCAGGATCGCCGCCTCGGCGAGGTCGAGCGTCTTGCCGTCCCGCGCCCGTGCGAGTGCCCGGCGGATGCCGCTGTCGGAGCTGGCGTTCGGAGGTCGCTTCGCCGTCATACGCCGCACCCTATGGGGCGTGGGTCCGTCCGGCGCACTCAGCCCCCGGCGACCCGTACGGGAGGAGTCATGGGCTGGGGCTGCCGGGGAATTTGCGGCCGGCGGGTATGACGATGGGGCGAAATCAACGAACCGGCGGGATATCAATGGCGATTATCAGGGTGATTGACCTGTTTTGTCGGGCCTCGGGGGTCCGGTCGCTGGCCGTCGCGGCCCTCGTCGCCGGCATGTCGCTGTCGCCGGCTGAGGTGCTGGCCGCGCCGTACGCCGGGCACGGCGACGGACCCGGCAAGGGCCATGCCAGACAGGTCACGGACGGCCGCAACACGGCCAACGCCCCCTCGATCGCCAGTGCGGTCCGCCAGCTGTCCGGGGGGAGGCGCAACGTGAACGCCGCCGCGGGCAACAACGGTGTCGCGGTCGCCGGCCTCCAGCAGGAGACGAGCGTCGCCGTCTTCAGCAACACCCTCAGCGGCCGGTGCGCCGAGGGGATCGACGACTGCGGGATCAACCAGGCCCTGCGGACGCGCGAGGGCGG
>NZ_JBFAOO010000127.1:0-21731 GCF_040675265.1 Microbispora sp. NPDC049633 | reverse complement strand
GCCACGTGCACGTCGTCGTGGGCTCCCGCGACCCGCTCGGCCCGGAGGGACGGGCCCTCGTGGACACGCTGCCCCGGGTCACCGTGACGGTGATCCCGGGCGCGGGCCATCACCCCCAGCTGACGCACCCGGAGGAGGTCGCCGAAGCCGTCGGCGCGTGGCACCGATCCTCGGGCGCGTCCGCTGTCAGCCCTTCAGGCCGCTCAGCACGATGCCTCGGGTGAAGTAGCGCTGGAAGGCGAGGAAGAAGGCGATCGACGGCAGGGAGGCGAGCAGGCCGCCCGCCATGATCGCCCCTTGGTGCTGCGAGCCGGCGAAGTACGAGTTGAGGCGGGCGAGCGCGACCGGGATGTTCGCCATCTCGTCGCTCTGCACGATGATCAGCGGCCAGAGGAAGTTGTTCCACTCGGCGAGCACGATGAAGATCGACATCGCGGCGAGGGCCGGGCGCAGCAGCGGCAGCACGATCCGCCACCAGATGCGCCACTCCCCGGCGCCGTCGACCCGGGCGGCCTGGATGAGCTCGTCCGGGATCGAGTGGAGGAACTGCACGAGGAAGAACAGGACGAAGGCCTTGGCCAGCGCCGGGACGATGTAGCCCTGGTAGGTGTCGAGCCAGCCCAGGTTCCGCATGATCACGTAGTTCGGCACCAGGGTGGTCTGCCAGGGCACCATCATCGAGGCGACGATCAGCACGAAGATCAGCCGCCGCCCCGGCACCCGGTGCTTGGTGATCACGTACGCCGCCAGCGAGGCGATCAGCAGCGACCCGACCGTGATCGCGACGGTGATCACCAGGCTGTTGAACATGAAGCGGCCGAACCCGAAGTCCACCTGGAACCGCTGGAAGATGCCCTGGAGGTGACCGGGGTTGACCCGGGCGGGGGAGTAGCCGGGGTCGTAGAAGTTGTTCAGCGTCGCATGCTCGGGCACGAAGGACGGGGGCTGCCGGTTGAGCTCCGTCACCGGTTTGAACACCGTGATCAGCATCCAGTAGAACGGCGCGATCATGGTGAGCGACAGCAGGTAGAACGGCAGGCGCAGCAGGTGCCCGCGCCAGGTGGTGCGCGACGTGGCGGCAGGCGCCCGCCGGGGTGCGGCGGCGGGGTCGGAGACGATCGGCGTGGTCGTGGGGGCGGCGGCCATCACAGCTCCTTCAGGGCGCGGCCGATGCGGAGGTTGACCATGCTCAGGGCGAAGATGATCAGGAAGAGCACCCACGCGATCGCCGAGGCGTAGCCGAGCTTGAAGTGCGTGAAGCCCTGGTCGTAGAGATAGGGCACGATCATCAGGCCCGAGTCGAGCACGCCGCCGATGTTGTTGGTGCCCCGGAACACGATGTAGACGGCTTCAAAGACCTGGAAGGCCCCGATGAGACCGGTCACGACCACGTACGTGGTGACCGGGCGCAGCAGCGGCAGCGTCACGCGGCGGAACTGCTGCCAGGTGGTGGCGCCGTCGATGCGGGCCGCCTCGTAGTACTCCTGCGGGATCGTGTTGAGCCCGGCGACGTACAGGACCATGCCGTAGCCCATCCCGCCCCACACCGACATGAGCACGAGGATCGGGATCGTGAGCCCGGGGGTGGCCAGCCATTCGACCGCCCTGCCGCCGAACCAGGCCACGACGGTGTTGGCCAGGCCGAAGTCACCCGGTGCGAAGATCCACTTCCAGAGCAGCATGAGCGCGATCGACGAGGTCACCGAGGGCAGGAAGAAGATCGTCCGCATGATGCGGTGCGGCCAGCTCGACCCGCTGAACGCCAGCGCGAGGCCGAGCGACAGCAGCGTGCCGATCCCGATCGACGCCACGACGTAGAGGAACGTGTTGCCGAGGGCGTGCCGGAACCGGTCGTCGTCGAACAGCAGATGCCGGAAGTTGTCCAGCCCCTCGAACTCCGGGGCGTTCACGCCGTCGAACTTCGTGAAGCTGAGGTAGAGCGAGTTGGCCAGCGGCCAGACCAGGAAACCGGCGAACAGGCCGAGGAACGGCAGCAGCATCAGATAGGAGGTGCCGTAGCGGCGCCATCGGCGCCGGGGCGCGGCGGCGTGAATTGCCATGTCGTCTCCAGTCGAAGGGAAGCCGAGGACGGACCCGGGCCGGTGAGAGGTCAGGTGTCACCGGCCCGGGCCTGGTTGGGGGACGGGTGCCGCGGCCGGTGAGGGGTCAGGCGTCACCGGTGAGCCACGGCCGTCCCGGCTATCCGGCGTTGCGCTCCATGACCTTGGCGGCCTCGGCCAGGGCCGTCTTCACGTCGGCCTTGCCGAGGATCGCGGCCTGGAACTGCTTGGCCACGTCGGACGCGCTCTCGTCCCAGCCGGGACATCCGGGCGCCGCCGCGCCGGTCTTGATGATCTCGGCGAACACCGCCGAGTGCTCCGGCGTGAACGGCGAGTCGGCGACCTTGTCCGGGCGGGGCGGGATGTAGGCGATGTTGCGGGCCTTCGACTCCGTCGCCACCGCGTCGACGGCCTCGTCGGTGTAGAGGAACTTGACGAAGTCCGCCGCCTGCTGGATGTGCTTGCTGTACGACGTGACGCCGACGGCCCGGCCCCCGATGAAGGTCGTCGGTCCCGCCGGGCCGGCCGGCAGGGGGGCGACCGCCCACTTGCCCTTCAGCTCGGGCTTGCTGGTGTCGATGCCGAGGGCGTTCCAATTGCCGCCGTAGACCATCGCGGTGCCCGTGCCCAGCGCGTCCGGGGTCGCCACCGTGTCGGTCGGCGCGCTGTGCTCGCGGTGCAGGTCGATCCAGTACGCCAGCGCCTGCTCGGCCTGCGGGGTGTTCAGCGAGGGCTCGCAGTCCGGCGTGTAGAAGGTGCCGCCCGCCTGGTAGAGGAAGTTGAAGTAACCGATCCAGTCGAGATTGCCCCAGTCGATGCTGAACGGCGTCCTCACCCCGGATTTCTTGAGTTTCTCGATGTCGGCGGTCAGTTCCTCCCAGGTCTTGGGCGGCTCCTCGATGCCCGCCTTGTCCAGCAGGTCGGTGCGGTAGTAGAGCGCCTCGGTGGACATGTCGAGGGGGATGCCGTAAATGGTCCCGTCGGGGGAGACGGCCGACTTCCACTGGGCGGATTGCGCCTGGGCCTGGAGCTGATCGATGCCGTACTTGCGCAGGTCGACCATGCCGCCGCGCAGGCCGAACTGGATGGTCCAGGTCATCCCGCCGGAGACGATGTCGGGCCCGCTGCGGCTGGTCGAGGCCGCGAGCAGCTTCGCGTACGCGTCGTCCCAGGCGAGCGTCTGCACCTTGATCGTCACGTTGGGGTGCGACTTCGTGTACAGGTCGGCGGCCTTCTGGAAGGCCGCGCTCTCGTCGTCGCCCCCGGTGGACCACCACGTGATCGCGGCGGGGGCGCCGGCGTCCGCCTGCTTGGTCTCCGGTGTGCCGCCGGTCGCGCAGCCCGCGCCGAAGGCGGCGATCAGGGCGGCGCACGTGGCCGCCGTCGTTCGTCGCATGGACGTCTCCGATCTCTACGGAAAGTGATCGACTGACATGTCGTGCCCCCCGAAAGGCGGACCGCGAAGGCAGCGCCGGCGCGGCCGAACCTCCCACGCTTCGAATTCGTGCAGAGTCCAGCACTAAACCGGATTAGTTTCAAGAGGGCGTTTCATCCCGTCAATCCGGACGTAACGCCGCCATGAGCGTCATTCCGCAGGTCATCGGCAGGGATCATCTGGAGTCGAATCCCGGCGGACGACCCTTAACCGGGTCAGAAGTCTGAAACAAGGCGTTTGTGTAACCTTGCGGCGTACCACGAGCCAGGCCCACCACCCACGGGAGTCCCCCATGTTCGTCGACATGCCTCTCGACCAGCTGCGCGCGTACCTGCCCGAGCGCCGGGAGCCCGCCGACTTCGACGCCTTCTGGGACCGCACGCTGGCCGAGGCCCGCGCGCACGACCTGAACCCCGTCTTCGAGCCGTACGAGGCGGACCTCGCGTTGGTGGACGTGGCCGACGTGACGTTCGCCGGCTTCGGCGGGCATCCGATCAAGGGATGGTTCCTCGCGCCCACGGGCGCGTCGGGCCCGCTGCCCTGCGTGGTGGAGTTCATCGGCTACGGCGGCGGCCGGGGCCGGCCGCACGACTGGCTGCTGTGGCCGGCCGCCGGATACGCGACGTTCGTGATGGACACCCGCGGGCAGGGCGGCACCTGGCGCTCCGGCGACACCCCCGACCCGGTCGGCGGCAACGGCGCGCAGATCCCCGGCAAGCTCACCCAGGGCGTGTTCGACCGGGACGGCTACTACTACCGGCGGCTCTACACCGACGTCGTGCGCGCGGTCGAGGCGGCCAGGTCGCACCCCCTCGTGGACGCGGGGCGCGTGGTGGTGACCGGCGGCAGCCAGGGCGGCGGCATGGCGCTCGCCGCCGCCGCGCTCGTGCCGGATCTCGCCTTCGCGTTCGTCAACGTGCCGTTCATGTGCGACATCCGGCGTGCCGTCGAGATCACCGACGAGGAGCCGTACGCGGAGCTGGGCCGGTTCTGCGGGATCCACCGGACCCGGGTCGAGGAGATCTTCGCGACCCTCGGCTACTTCGACGGCCTGCACTTCGCGGCGCGGGCCGCCACGCCCGCCCGGTTCTCCGTCGGCCTGCGCGACGGCGTCACCCCGGCCTCGACCGTGTTCGGGGCCTACAACCACTACGCCGGGCCCAAGGACATCACGGTCTGGCCGTTCAACGGCCACGAGGGCGGGGAGTCGCAGCAGGCGCTGGAGCAGCTCAGGCTGGCCAGGAAGATCCTCGGCTGAGACGGATCTCGCAGGGTGGACGCGGGGCGCGGAGGTGCGCCCCCGCGACTACCCTGGGGCCGATAACCTGGTTGCGCAGGCCCACGACGCGAGAGAGACCATGAAGACCTTCGAAGAGCTGTACGCCGAGCTGGCAGAGAAGGCGCGCCTTCGGCCCGAGGGGTCGGGCACCGTGGCCGCCCTGGACGCCGGCGTCCATGCCATCGGCAAGAAGGTCGTGGAGGAGGCCGCGGAGAGCTGGATGGCGGCCGAGCACGAGTCGGCGGACCGGGCGGCGGAGGAGATCTCCCAGCTGCTCTACCACGTCCAGGTGCTGATGCTGGCCCGCGGGATCGGGCTGGACGAGGTCTACAAGCATCTGTAGCCGCCGCGGCGGCCACAGATCGTCCATCGACCTCGTTCCGGCTGAAAGGATCTTCCACCCATGCTGCGCATCGCCGTACCGAACAAGGGCGCGCTCTCCGAGGCCGCCCAGACCATGCTGAAGGAGGCGGGCTACCGCCAGCGCCGGGACAGCAAGGAGCTCGTGGTCGTCGACTCCGACAACTCCTGCGAGCTGTTCTTCCTCCGCCCGCGCGACATCGCCGTGTACGTCGGCGAGGGCACCCTGGACGCCGGGATCACCGGGCGCGACATGCTCTTCGACTCCGGCGCCCCGGCCGAGGAGGTCATGCCGCTCGGCTTCGGCCGGTCGACGTTCCGCTTCGCCTCCACGCCGGGCGCCTACTCCGGCGTCGCGGGCCTGTCCGGCCTGCGCATCGCCACCTCGTACGCCGGGCTGCTCGGCAAGTACCTCGCCGACCAGGGCGTGGACGCCCGGGTCATCAAGCTCGACGGCGCGGTCGAGACGGCGATCAGGCTCGGCGTCGCGGACGCGATCGCGGACGTGGTGGAGACCGGCACGACGCTGCGCAACGTCGGCCTTGAGGTGTTCGGGGAGCCGATCGCGCACTCCGAGGGCATTTTGATCAAGCGGGCCGGCGCCCCCGAGGCGAACGGGTTCCAGCAGCTCATCCGGCGGTTGCAGGGCGTGCTCGTGGCCCGCGACTTCGTCATGATCGACTACGACATCCGGGCCGAGCGCATCGACGAGGCCATCGCCATCACCCCGGGCATGGAGGGGCCGACCGTCTCGCCGCTGCACCGCGAGGGCTGGGTCGCCGTGCGGGCGATGGTCCCCCGCAAGGGCCACCAGCAGGTGATGGACCAGCTCTGGGAGATCGGCGCCAAAGCCATCCTCGTCACCGCCATCTTCGCCTGCCGCCTCTGAGCCAGGCTTCGCCGACCCGCTGTCGCGGTGGGCGAGCCGTGTGTCAAGATCGCGTCATGACTCGATTACACCGTTGGTTGGTGCCGTTGATCTGCGCGCTCACCCTCGCGGCGGCCGCGCCCGCCGTCGCGGCGGGGCACTCGGCGAGCGTGGCGGCGGCCGATGTCCCCGCGACGCAGCTCGACGCGATCCGCAGGCTCGACTTCATGGTCGGGCGCTGGGCCGGTTCGGGATGGGTCGACACCGCCTCCGGCCGGCAGCAGTTCCTCCAGACCGAGAAGGTCGCCTACAAGGCGGGCGGCCAGGTGATCACGGTGGAGGGCCAGGGCCGGGACAAGGCCGATCCGCGCAGGATCGTGGACACCGCGCTCGCGGTCGTCAGCTACGACGACCAGAGCGGGCAGTACCGCTGGGAGGCGTTCTCGCAGGGGCACGTCACCGCCACCGTCCCCGTGGTCGGCGACCACTTCTTCCAGTGGAGCATCCAGACCGCGGGCCCGACCGTCCGGTACACCCTGCGCTTCACCGGCAGGGAGTGGCACGAGATCGGTGAATACACGCTCGACGGCGGCGCCACCTGGCGGCAGAACTTCCAGATGGACCTGCGCCGCGTGGCCTGACGACTGCGCGCCCTCCTTTCTCCCGGCGGGGAGGAGGGAGGGCGCTGACGATTTCAGGGTGCCCGCGTCGGCAGGCGTTCGATCGCGATCATGGCGGTGTCGTCGTCCAGCCGGCCGTCCACGTGCTGGAACAGGCGCGCGCAGAGCCGTTCGACGAGGGTGGCGACGTCCTCGCCGGCCCGTTCGCCCAGGCGCGCGGGGAGGTCGAAGAACGCGCCGGTACGGTCGCGGGCCTCGATGACGCCGTCGGTGTAGAGCAGGAGGATGTCGCCGGGCTCGAAGGGGAACGTCGCCGGCCGAGGTTCGGACGCCGTCAGCAGTTCGAGTCCCAATGGGGGAGCGACCTGGTCCGGTTCCAGCGTCAGCACCCGGTTCCCGTGGAGGAGGAGCGGCGGCGGGTGACCACAGGCGATCACGCGTACCGTCGGTTCGGCGTCGGGGATCTCGGCGACGGCCGCGGTGACGAAGCATTCCTGGGCGTCGATGTCGGATGCGGCGTGCTCGATGAGGTTCTGCCGGATGCTGTTCTCCATGCGCGTCATCAGCTCGGACAGGGACGTCGGCCCGTGTGACGCCTCGCGGAAGGCGCAGAGCGACGCCGCGGCGTCACTGATCGCGGACAACCCCTTTCCGCGTACGTCTCCGATCAGCAGTCGGGTGACGTCGTCGCTCCGGGCGGCCGCGTACAGATCGCCGCCGATCCTCGCCTCCGCGGCCGCGGGCAGATAGATCGATGCGATGCGCAACGGGCCGACCGTCCGGGGCAGTGGCCGCAGCAGGACGCGCTGGGCGACCTCGGAGACCGACCTGACCTGCTGGAGCACGGCCCGGTGCCGCTCGTACCCGACGCGGAAGACGACCACGACGGCCGACACGGCGAACAGGGCGAGCATCTCGACGTGGTGCTCGGAGCTTCCGAGGACGCCCTGTCCCAGACCGCTCACCACGTCGGCCGCCAACGCCAGCGCTCCGATCACCGCCGTGCACCTCGGACCGGCGAACGACGCGGTGAGCGCGGGCGCGACGACGAGCAGCGGCCCCAGGTGCACGCTCCGCGGCAGCGCGAGGTCGAGAGCCGCGATGACCACGATGAGCCCGAGCGGGATCACCACCAGGATGTGATTCACCTGGAGATCCCGGCGGTAATCCCGGATCGTCGCCATGAGGCGCATCTTTCCGGGTTATCACGCTGTGGGCATCGCCCGGCGGCCAGGGGCGGCGCTGCGGGGCGGAGAGGGGAAGCCGGTCGCGCCGGCGGCAGAGGAACCGGCGGCCCGCCGGATGACAAAAGTCATCGCGAAGGCCGGAGGCAGGGCACTGACGGCAGACGGGCCCCGATTCCTACCGTGAAGCCCATGAACGCCATCGCCTTCACCGAGGTCACCAAGAGATACGGTGACGTGGTCGCGGTCGACGGAATCGACCTGGAGGTCCCGGCCGGCGCCACGGTGGCGCTGCTGGGGCCCAACGGGGCCGGCAAGTCCACCTCGATCACCATGCTGCTCGGCCTGCTGCGGCCCACGTCCGGCGAGATCCGGGTCTTCGGCGAACCGCCGCGGACCGCCGTCGCCAACGGGGAGATCGGCGCGATGCTCCAGGAGGGCGCGCTGATCCCCGAGCTGAGCGTCGCCGAGACCGTGGACTTCGTCCGGCGGCTCTACCCCCGCCCGCTGCCGCTGGAGGAGATCCTCCGGCTCGCCGACCTGACCGAGATCGCCCGCCGGCGGGCCGACCGGCTGTCCGGCGGGCAGACCCAGCGGGTCCGGTTCGCGCTGGCCATCGCGGGCGGGCCGAAGCTCCTGCTGCTCGACGAGCCCACCGCGGCCATGGACGTCGAGTCCCGCCGCAGGTTCTGGGACAACATGCGGGCGTACGCCGCGAAGGGACGGACGATCCTGTTCGCCACCCACTATCTGGAGGAGGCCGACGAGAACGCCGACCGGGTCGTCGTCATCGCCCGCGGCCGGATCGTGGCCGACGGCAGCGCCGCCGGGATCAAGGCCGGCGTCGCCGGGCAGGCGGTGAGCTTCCTGCTGGGCGAGCAGCCGGTCACCGGGCTCGACGCCCTCCCCGGGGCGACCGGCGTGGAGCTGCAGGGCGCCCGGGTCACGCTGCGCACGACCGACCTCGACGCCACCGTCGCCGCGCTGTACCGCAAGACCACCCTCGACATCCGCGATCTCCAGCTCCACGAAGCCGACCTGGAGGACGCCTTCCTCGCCCTGACCAAGGAGGCCTGACGATGCGGCACTACATCAAGGTCGAACTGCTGCGGATGCTGCGCAACAAGCGCTACGTCGTCTTCGTGGTCGCCTTCCCCGTCGGGTTCTACCTCCTCTACGCCAACCTCTGGGGGGCGGAGTCCGACCAGGCGACCGGGCTGCGGGGCAGCGTCATGCTGATGGTCTCGATGGGGGCGTACGGCGCGCTGGCCGCCGCCATGATGTCGACGGCCGTGCCCTGGTCGCAGGAGCGGCACAGCGGCTGGCTGCGGCAGCTCCAGATCACCCCGCTGCCCGGCCGGGCGATCGTCCTGACGAAGCTGGTCTCCTCGCTGCTGCTGGTCCTGCCGTCGCTGGTGCTGGTCGGCCTGGCCGCGGTGCTGACCCAGCACGTGTCGCTGCCGCCGGGGCGGTGGGCGGCGCTGATCCTGGCGATGTGGGCCGGCACGATCCCCTTCGCGGCGCTCGGCCTGATGATCGGATCCCTGCTGCCGCCCGACACCGCGCAGCCCGTCGCGATGGTCGGCATGTTCGGGCTGGCCATGCTGGGCGGGCTCTGGTTACCCGAGAGCATCATGCCCGCGGCCATGAAGAGCGTCGCCCACGTGACCCCGTCGTACGACTACGCGAGCATCGGGTGGCGGATCGCGGGGGGAGACGCCCCGCACCCGGCCCACGCGGCCGGCATCCTCGCCTGGGCGGCGGTGCTGGTGGCGCTGGCTCTCGTCGCCTACCGGCGCGCGACGACGCGTGCATGACCGGACAGACCGCGGCGGCACGTGCATGATCGGACAGGGCGCCGCGACGCGCGCCTGATCCATCGGGTCCGGGAAGGGGCATCGGGATGAGCCGGCTGGCCAGAGTGTTCACCTTCGGCGGCCCGGACGGGGGCGCCCCCCGGCTGAGGCGCCTGCTGGGCATGTCGCTCGGCCTGATCTACCTCTTCTACCCGGTGGCCGAAGTGGTCGACGGCACGGTGAGCGGCACGCGGGCGGTCGTGCGGATGGTCGCGCTCGCGGTCTTCGTGACCGTCTACCTGACGATCGTGCTCGGGCCGCGCGACCTCGACCACCGCCCCCGGTGGATGATCCTCCTGCTCGGCCTCGCGACAGTGATGGGGGCCGTCCTCCCGGTGGTCTTCCACAGCCAGACCTGGCTGACCCTCCCGGTCTACCTGGTGGTCGTGTACGCGATGGCCCTGCCGCCCCGGCGTGCCCTGCTCGGCATCGGGGTCATGACGGTGGTCCTGGTGGCCGACGGCACCGTGATCGGCGCGGAGGACGGCCTGCTGTGGATGCTCGTGCTGCAGAACCTCACCCTCGGCGTGCTCTTCATGAGCGTCCGCAACACCCGAGTCCTCATAGACAAGCTCAGGGAGGCGCAGGCCGAGGTGGCCAGGCTGGCCGCCGCGGAGGAGCGGCTGCGAATCGCCCGCGACCTGCACGACCTGCTGGGACACAGCCTCTCGCTGATCGTGCTGAAGAGCGAGCTCGCCGGCCGGCTGGGCGAGCAGGGCTCGCCGAGGGCGGCCGCCGAGGTGGCCGACATCGAGTCGGTGGCGAGGCAGGCGCTGACGCAGGTGCGTGAGGCCGTCACCGGCTACCGCCGCCGCTCCCTGCCGGAGGAGATCGACGGCGCCCGCGCCGTGCTGGCCGCCGCCGGCGTCGCCCTCACCGTGCGCACCCGCGGCACCCCGCTGCCCGAGGACCTCGACGGTCTGTTCGCCTGGGCCGTGCGCGAGGCGACCACCAACGTCGTGCGCCACTCCGGGGCCACCCGCTGCGAGATCGACCTGTCGTACGGCGAGGAGGGCGCGCTGCTGGAGATCGCCGACAACGGCCGTGGCGGGCCGCATGAGCCGGGCAACGGCCTGACCGGGCTCGGCGAGCGGGTGCGCGCGGCGGGCGGCGAGCTGGAGACCGAGACCGGCAAGCGGGGGTTCCGGGTGCGGGTCGAGGTACCGCCGCCCCCGGACCGTACGGCGGAGATGATCGCGGATAGGTTGGCCGAGTGATCAGGGTCGTGCTGGCGGAGGACCAGAGCATGGTGCGGGGAGCGCTCGCCTCCCTGCTCGGCCTGGAGCCCGACATCGAGGTGGTCGGAGAGGCGGCGAACGGGGACGAGGTGATCACCGTCGCCGAGGCGACCCGGCCGGACATCGCGCTGCTCGACATCGAGATGCCCGGCAGGGACGGGATCGCCGCCGCCGAGGAACTGCGCCGCCGGGTCCCCGGATGCAAAGTGGTGATCCTCACGACCTTCGGCAGGCCCGGCTACCTGCGCCGTGCGATGGAGGCCGGGGCCGTGGCGTTCCTGGTGAAGGACAGCCCGGCGCGCGAGCTGGCCGCGGCCCTCAGACGGGTGCTGCGGGGAGAGCGGGTGATCGACCCCGGGCTGGCCGCCGCCGCGCTCAGCGCCGGGCCGAACCCGCTGTCGCCACGCGAACGCGACGTGCTGTCCGCCGCGGCGGACGGCTCGACGATCGGCGACGTCGCCGCACGGCTGCACCTGTCGGAGGGCACGGTGCGCAACTATCTGTCGGCGGCCATCCACAAGACCGGGGCGCGCAACCGCATCGAGGCCGTCCGCAAGGCCCAGGCCCAGGGCTGGCTCTGACCGTCCCCCGGATTGGCGCGTCAGCGGGCGGGCCGCAGGTCGGCGGCGTGCCGCAGCAGGTCGCCGACCCGGACCACGCCCATGCACCTGCCGACCTCGTCGACCACCACGAGGTCGTCGTACACGCGGGCGTTGTCCCGCCCCGCCACCTGCATGGCCGCGATCACCGGAGTCGTCTTCGCCACGATCTTCGCGGTGTCCGCCAGGCGGCCGGCCGGCTTCCTCGCGTGCAGCGCGTGGCCGTAGGCCCCGGCCATGAACAGCAGGAAGCGGCTGCGGTCGATGCTGCCCTGGGGCCGCTGGTACTCGTCCACCAGGATCACGCTCGTGATCGAGGGCTCGGCGCTCAGCACGGCGACCACCTCCTCGGCGGTCGACTCGGCCGGCAGCGTCACCGCGGGAAGCAGGAGCTCCTGCACCCGGGGACCCAGTGCGGCCGTGGGGGCGGCGGCCTCCGGCACCGGCAGTGGGACGTGGACGCGGTTGTACCCGTGGGAGGGCCGCCAGTCGGACGGCGCGAGCAGAGGGCCCTGGGCGAGCCTGATCCCCCAGCCGCGTACCGCCGCCAGCTGTGCCTCGTCCCGCACGCCCGGGGCGAGCACGTGCGCGCCGACGCCGCGCGCCAGGCGGACCAGCGACTCCGCGAGCGCCCCGCGCCGGGGGTCCCGGGGCCCCCGCGCGACCAGGTCGGCGGACAGCGCGACCACGTACGGCGAGGCGTCGGCGAGCAGGTCGAGCGGCAGCGCGGCGGTGCCGAGCCCGGCGAACGCGATGAGGTAGCCCACCGCGCGCAGGCCGTCGATCCCGGACAGCAGGGCCGTGCGCTCGGCGGGCACCGGATCGCCCTCGATGGCGAGGATGACCTCGCGCGGGCGCCGGCCGCACATCCGCATGGCCTCGTGCAGCGACGCGAGGCCGGCCGACCCCCCGGCCACGGCGGCGGCGTGGATCGGCAGGACCAGCGGCAGCAGGGCCTCCTCCCGGGCGGCGGCCAGCACACCGTTCACGGTGGCCGCCACGCCCGGGACGGCGGGGGAGGCGCTCTCGGCGATCACCTCGACGGCCACCGCGCCGCCGGTGTCGAGGTCGACCACCGGAAGGAAGAGCGGGCCCGCCGGACGCCCGGCGGGAAAGCCGGGCGCGTGCGCGCGCTGGTCGTACGGCTGGGGGGAGGCCGCGGGGGTGTACCTCCGCACGATGTTCGCCGGGTCGTGTTCCAGGGCGGTGTCCGCGGGCAACGGGGTCGCCGGGGCCGGGCCGGGCGCCGGGACGTGCTGCGGGGTCGCGGCGGACGGCGCCGCCGATGGTGAGGGGAGCGACACGATTGAATTGTGGGACCCCGTGCCCTGGACGTTGACGCTCGCAGGAGGAAATTCACCTATATTTCCCCGTTAGTTGGAGGGGATCCGGCAGACAACCGCAGGGATAGGCTGATCGGCCATGACGGCACGGCCCGCCGCCGGCGGCGGCAGGTGGATCCCGGTCGCCCCCGAGAGGCTCGCGGGGTGGATCGGGCGCTTCGCCGAGCGGCACGGCGCGGTCGAGGCCGTGGTTCTGCCGGACGTGGTGCGTCTCGACGCCGCGGACGGCGCGGTCGCGGAGTGCCACGTGCCGTTCCCGCCGCTGCGGCCCTCCCCCGACGGCCCGGCCGGCGACGGACCCGAGGACGGGTTCCGCCTTCCCCCGCCCGCGGCGGCGCTGGTGGCCCACGCGCGCCGTGAGCGGACCGTCGGCGTGCTGCTGGCCCGGCTCGGCGGGTACGCCGCCGGTGTCTTCACCGGAGCCCGCCTCGTCGCCGGCAAGGCCGGCTCCCGCCAGGTCCACGGGCGCAGCGCGGCGGGCGGGTGGTCGCAGCAGCGCTTCGCCCGGCGCAGGGACAAGCAGTCGGCCGAGGCGCTGCGGGCCGCCGCCGACGTGGCCGTCCGGGTGCTCGTGCCGAGGCTCGGGGAGTTGGAGGCCGTCGTGCTCGGCGGGGACCGGCGCTCGATCGACGAGATCGGGCGGGACCGGCGCCTCGCGCCGCTGTTCGCCCTGGAGACCGGGCCCTTCCTCACCGTTCCCGATCCCCGGCCGGCGGTCCTGGAGGCCACGCCGGAGCAGTTCCGCGCCGTACGGATCCGCCTGCTCGACCCCTGACCGGTGGCACGACGGGGCGGCCGGCGGAGCCCCGGAGCGGCAGGTGGGAGAGAGGCAGGTAGGCGTGGGCGGTTCCGCGCCGCCGGGAGGCGGGTTTCGCCGCAGGCGGCCGTGGGAACGGCGGCATTACACTTGAGCCCATGCGCACTCCCGATTGATCGCTCCCGGTCGCCGATCCTGACCTCATCACCTACGGGAGTGTCCCCTTTATCATGATCATCGCTGCAGACATCGAACTTCGCGCGGGCTCACGCCTGCTCATCGAGGGCGCCTCGTTCCGGGTGAACCCGGGCGACAAGATCGGTCTCGTGGGCCGCAACGGCGCCGGCAAGACCACCCTCACCAAGGTCCTGGCCGGAGAGGGGCTGCCCGCCGCGGGCACGGTCACGATCTCCGGCAGCGTCGGCTACCTGCCGCAGGACCCGCGCACCGGCGACCTGAGCGTGCTGGCGCGTGACCGCATCCTGTCGGCCCGCGGCCTCGACGAGGTGCTCCGCGAACTGCGCGAGGCCGAGGCCGGCATGGCCGCCGACGATCCGCGCGCACGCGACCGGGCGGTGCGCGCGTACGGCCGCCTGGAGGACCGCCTGCACGTCCTCGGCGGCTACGCCGCGGAGTCGGAGGCGGCCTCGATCGCCTCCAGCCTCGGGCTGCCCGACCGCGTCCTCGGTCAGCCGCTGCAGACCCTGTCCGGCGGTCAGCGACGGCGGGTGGAACTGGCCCGCATTCTTTTCTCCGGAGCGGAGACTCTCCTGCTCGACGAGCCCACAAACCACCTCGATGCGGACTCGATCGGCTGGCTTCGTGATTTTTTGCGCTCGCACCAGGGCGGCTTGGTGATCATCAGCCACGACGTAAACCTTCTTGAGGCGACGGTAAACCGGGTGCTCCACCTCGACGCCAACCGCTGCGTGATCGACACCTACAACGTCGGCTGGAAGGCCTATCTCGCCCAGCGGGAGACCGACGAGAAGCGGCGCAAGCGCGAGCGGGCCAACGCCGAGCGGCAGGCGTCCGCCCTGCTGTCCCAGGCCGACCGCATGCGGGCGAAGGCCACCAAGGCCAAGGCGGCCCAGGACATGGAGCGGCGCGCCCGGCGGCTGCTCTCGGGCGTCGAGGGGGAGCGCCGCTCCGACCGCGTCGCCAAGCTCCGCTTCCCCGACCCGGCGCCCTGCGGGAAGACCCCGCTGACGGCCCGCGGCCTGTCCAAGTCGTACGGCTCGCTGGAGGTGTTCACCGACGTCGACGCGGCGGTCGACCGGGGCTCGCGGATCGTCATCCTCGGCCTGAACGGCGCGGGCAAGACCACCCTGCTCCGCCTGCTCGGCGGCATCGAGAAGCCCGACACCGGCGAGGTCATGCCCGGCCACGGGCTCAAGATCGGCTACTACGCGCAGGAGCACGAGACGCTCGATCCCGGGCGCACGGTCCTGGAGAACATGCGGTCGGCCGGACCCGACCTGGCCGACGTCGACCTGCGCAAGGTGCTGGGGTCGTTCCTGTTCACCGGCGACGACGTGGACAAGCCCGCGGGGGTCCTGTCCGGCGGCGAGAAGACCCGTCTCGCCCTCGCGACGCTGGTGCTGTCGAGCGCCAACGTGCTGCTGCTCGACGAGCCCACCAACAACCTCGATCCGGCCTCGCGCGATCAGGTGCTGGCCGCCCTCGGCTCCTACACGGGCGCGATTGTGCTGGTCACGCACGACGAGGGCGCCGTCGAGGCGCTGAAGCCGGATAGGGTGATTCTGTTGCCAGACGGAGTCGAGGACGCATGGAGCGACGAATTTTCCGATCTTGTGGCGCTTGCCTGATCTTAATTTGAGCGGGTAGGGATCTTTTCCCGCGGAGTAGGTAGCCGATCCCGTCGAAATGACTGATCATGGGCTGAAGTAACGCTGCGGAAGTCTGGCACTACAGGAGGTACTCGTGGCCGAGACTCTGAAGAAGGGCACCCGGGTGACCGGGGCCGACCGGGAAAAACTGGCCGCCGATCTCAAGAAGCGCTATTCCGCGGGTGAGAGCATCCGCGCTCTGGCTGCTTCCACCGGCCGGTCGTACGGGTTCATCCACCGCATCCTGAGCGAGTCCGGGGTGACTCTGCGCGGGCGCGGCGGCGCGACCCGGGGCAAGTCCAAGCGCTAAAGATCCACCTCAAGACGCGCGACCGCAGCCGCTCGTTCCTGCAGGAGGAGCGGTCGCGTCCAACTCGCCAGAACGATGTTCGGTAAGCTCGGGCGCGACCGCGAGATGAACAGGAGGGCGGACGCCGGCACGGACGGTGCGCCGCACCGGACCGGCCGTGCGAGGCGACGTCACTCCGCACAGGACGCAGGAGCATGGCATGGCGGAAGCGGCAATGGGGGGGAATCCGGAGCACGTCCCCGCGACGGGCGGCGGCTCCGATGTATCGACGATCTCGGCGGCCGCGCCGGCCGAGGTCGGAGTGCGCTTCGAGGTGGACGGCGAGATCGCGACCGTCACTTTGGACCGGCCGGACAAGCGCAACGCGCAGACGTTCGCCACCTGGTCGGCCCTGGCCCGGATCGGGGAGACCCTTCCGGAGCAGGTGAGAGTGGTCGTGGTCAGAGGCGAGGGGCCGTCCTTCTCAGCCGGGATCGACCTGCGCATGTTCACGCCGGAGGGAGTGCCCGGACAGGGGTCGTTCGCGAGCGCCGCCGCGCTCGGCGACACCGAGTTCGAGCAGCGGATCGCGGAGGCCCAGAAGGGCTTTCTATGGCTGCGCAGGCCGGAGATCGTGTCGATCGCGGCCGTACAGGGCCACGCGATCGGGGCGGGCTTCCAGCTCGCGCTCGCGTGTGACCTGCGAGTCGTCGCGGACGACGTGAAGTTCTGCATGAAAGAGCCCGCGCTGGGGCTGGTTCCCGACCTGACCGGGACCAAGCCCCTGACCGACATCGTGGGCGTTCCCCGGGCCGTCGAGATGTGCCTGACCGCGCGTACCGTGGGGGCCGCCGAGGCCGTACGGCTCGGCCTGGCCGAGATCGCGGTGCCCGTGTCCGAGCTGGCCCAGGCCGTGGACGACCTGGCCGCCGCGCTGCTGTCCACCGACCGCGCCGCCGCGGCCGCCACCAAGAGGCTGCTGCAGGCCGCGCCGGTACGCACGCTGGAGGAGCAGGCCGCCGCCGAGCGGGCCGAGCAGGTCGCGCGCATCCGGGCGTTCGTCGGGGGCGCGTCCGCCCCGGACTGAGGGCGGCGTCCGTTCCGGGCTGACGGGCGAGGTCCGCTCCGGGTCGACGCGCGGTGTTCGCCTCGCGTCCGTGGGCAGTGGTCGCGTGAACGGACGGGCGGCGGTCGGGTGGAATCCACGGGCGCTGTTCGCTTCGAGCTGACGGGGGAATCGGGGGAGTCCTCCCACCGCTGCACGGCTGGGAGGATGTACGGCATATGTCGATGATGAACGGGGGCTACGGTCTCCAGGTGATGCGGTCCTTACGGCGTGACAGCTCCGTGACGAAGGAGCGGATCGCGCCGGGGACCGTCCGGCGCATCGCCGGTTACGCCCGGCCGTTCCGCAGGCAGATCGCCGGTTTCCTCGCGCTGGTCGTGGTCGACGCGGTCATCGTGGTCGCCAACCCGCTGCTGATGAAGGCGATCATCGACTACGGGATCACCCCCAAGCGGGTCGACGTGGTGGTGTGGCTCGCGGTGGCGATCGGGGCGCTCGCGGTGCTGGACGCCGGGCTCGGCCTGCTGCAGCGGTGGTATTCCGCCCGCATCGGCGAGGGCCTGATCTACAACCTGCGCACCGAGGTCTTCGACCACGTGCAGCGGATGCCGGTCGCGTTCTTCATGCGCGCCCAGACCGGCGCGCTGGTCTCCCGGCTGAACACCGACGTCATCGGGGCGCAGCGGGCCCTCACCAGCACCCTGTCGTCGGTGGTGTCCAACGTCATCAGCCTGGTCATGGTGCTCGGCACCATGCTCGTGCTGTCGTGGCAGGTCACGCTGGTCGCGCTGGTCCTGCTGCCGATCTTCATCTTCCCGGCCAAGTGGGTCGGCCGCCGGATGTCCGCGCTGACCCGCGAGCAGATGCAGCTCGACGCCGAGATGAGCTCGGTGATGACCGAGCGGTTCAACGTGGCCGGGGCCATGGTCGCCAAGCTGTACGGCAGGCCGGACGACGAGGCGGCCCACTTCGCGGAGCGCGCGGGCCGGGTCCGCGACGTCGGTGTGATCGTCGCCATGTACGGCGCGGTGTTCCGCATCGCGCTCGGCCTGGTCGCCGCGCTGGCGACCGCGCTGGTCTACGGCCTCGGCGGCGTGCTCGCGATCTCCGGAGCCTTCGCGCTCGGCACCCTGGTCGCCCAGTCGTCCCTGCTCATGCGCCTGTACGGCCCGCTGACCAGCCTGTCGAACGTCCACGTGGACGTGATGACCGCGCTGGTGAGCTTCGACCGCGTCTTCGAGGTGCTCGACCTCAAGCCGATGGTGGCGGAGAAGCCGGACGCCCGGCCGATCCCCGAGGGGCCGGTCACGATCGAGTTCGACGACGTCCGCTTCCGTTACCCGGCCGCCTCCGACGTGTCGCTGGCGTCGCTGGAGTCGGTGGCCCGCCCGGACACCGGGCCCTCGCAGGAGGTGCTCAAGGGCGTGTCCTTCACCGCCCACCCGGGCGAGCTGGTGGCGCTCGTCGGCCACTCGGGCGCGGGCAAGACGACCATCACCCAGCTGGTGTCCCGGCTGTACGACGTGGACGAGGGGACCGTCCGGATCAACGGCATGGACGTCCGCGACGCCACCCTCGACGGCATCAGGGACACGGTCGGCGTCGTCATGCAGGACGCCCACCTGTTCCACGACACGATCGGCAACAACCTCCGCTACGCCCGTCCGGAGGCGACCGACGAGGAGGTCTGGGAGGCGCTGCGCGCGGCCCAGATCGCCGACCTGGTGAAGAACCTGCCCGAGGAGCTGGAGACGGTCGTCGGCGACCGCGGCTACCGGCTGTCGGGAGGGGAGAAGCAGCGCATCGCCCTGGCCCGGCTCCTGCTGAAGGCGCCGCGCGTGGTGGTGCTCGACGAGGCCACCGCCCACCTGGACTCCGAGTCCGAGGCCGCCGTGCAGCAGGCGCTGAAGACCGCCCTGAGAGGAAGGACGTCGCTGGTGATCGCCCACCGGCTGTCGACCATCCGTGAGGCCGACACGATCCTGGTGGTCGAGGACGGCCGGGTCGCCGAGCGCGGGCGGCACGAGGAGCTGCTGGAGCGGGGCGGCGCCTACGCCGAGCTGTACCGCACCCAGTTCACCGGTTCGGACCCCGGAGGGTCCTGAGACGGCCCTCAGCGGTAGCCGAGGCGGGTGAGCTCCTCCCTGGCCACCTTCTCCACCAGCTCGGCGTCCTCGGCCGACAGCCGGCGGCGCCAGCCGCCCGGCCTGGGGATGCTCGTGCCGTACAGCGCGATCGTGGAGACCTTGGCCTCGAGGAAGGACGACACCGCGTCGATGGCCTCTCCCGGCGAGGCCACCACGTCCTCGTACCGCAGGGTGAGCAGGTGCTCGGCGGGCAGTTCGCGGCGCAGGGCCGCGCTGAGCCGTACCGCGCCGCGCCAGCGCAGGGCGCACTTGCCCGCGGGCGGCATCCCGGCCCAGCGCTCGCGGTGCTCGGCCGAGCGCACGCCGAGGAACGGGTTGGGAAACTCGGCGTCCTCGCTCAGCATATGGGGCTTGACCCAGGTCATGCAGGCGGGGTCGGCCAGCATGTCGGCGACCACGTCACGGCCGTCGCGGATGATCTGGATGAGCCGGGCGTCGGGGAACGCCCGCAGCAGCACCGGCGCGCTGTAGAGCAGGTCGGGACTGGCGTCACCGAACCGGGACAGCGTGCCCGGCCCGACGCACGGCCCCGCGCCGACGATGCCGCCCGCCTCCCGGCAGGCGGACGTGCACTCCGCGCACGCCGCCGGGACCACCTGCCAGGCCTCCGCCAGCACGTCGCGCAGCACCTGCGGCGCGCCGCCGCTGCGGGCGATCGACGGTCTCCTGGCGAAGGCGTAGACGACCCGGGCCACCGGGCCCCTGCCCATCGTCACGTGGAAGCCGGGCGAGCGCTTGAGCGCACGGCCCAGCAGGTCCGCGCCGGAGTGCGGCGCCGCGACGACGAACACCGGACGGCGGACCTTGACACCGTTGACCACGAGGATGTGCGTCGGAGGTCGCATAGATACCGCTAAGTCTGACACCCTTTGAAGGGTGAGCGAGCGCTTCCCGGGCGGGGCGGGCGGTGACGCCTCGGTAACGGTCCCGAGCCTGCCCCGGCGGCTGAGGCCCGGTGACACGGTCGCGCTGGTCGCGCCGGCCGGCCCGGTCGATCCCGTACGGCTGGAGCGCGGCACCGAGGTCCTGACCGGGCTCGGGCTGCGGGTCGTGCACGGGGCGTCGATCCTCGCGCGGGAGGGCTACCTCGCCGGGTCCGACGCCGCGCGGGCGGCCGACCTGCGGGACGCCTGGTGCGATCCCGGGGTGGCGGCGGTCGTCTGCGCCAGAGGCGGCTACGGCGCCACCCGGCTGCTCGGGCTGCTCGACTGGGACGCGATGGCGGCGGCCGGGCCGAAGATCCTGCTCGGGTCGAGCGACGTCACCGCACTGCACCGGGCCTTCGCCGACCGGCTCGGGCTGGCGACGCTGTTCGGGCCGATGCCCGCGACGGCGGCGATCGGCGGCGCGGAGGGGCCCGAGCCGGTCACCTTCGCCCACCTGCGGGAGGCCCTGTTCGAGGGCGGCACGCCGGCGCCGATCAAGGGTGACCGGGTGATCGTGCCCGGCCGGGCCGAGGGCCGGCTCACCGGCGGCAACCTCGCCCTGCTCGCCGCCCTGTGCGGCACGCCGTACGCGCTGCGCGCGCGGGACCGTGTCGTGCTGCTGGAGGACGTGACCGAGGAGCCGTACCGGATCGACCGCATGGTGACGCAGCTGCTGCAGGCGGGCTGTCTCGACGGCGCGGCGGGCATCGTGCTGGGATCGTGGGTGGACTGCGGCGACCCGCTGCCCATGCTGGCAGAACGCCTGGCCCCGCTGGGTGTGCCGGTGCTCGCGGGGCTGCCTGTGGGCCATGGCACACCACAGTTGAGTGTGTGGTTGGAGACGAATGTGGCTATTGTTGCCGAATCGTGTTCTCTCCTGGGCATGTTCCGCGACTCGGACGCGGCAACCTGAGACCCGCCCCGGAGGCATCCGGGCGGCGGCGAAGGGATGGTGCGTTGGGACTCTTGCGGCGACTGCTCAGCCGGACGCGGCCGGACCATCCCGCCCCGAGAGCCGTCGAGGACGTCGATCTCGACTCGCTGCTGGCCCTGGTCGCCGAGACCATGGGCTACACCTGCGTGTTCGCGGCCGACGGCACGTCGCTGACGCTGACCTCGGCCGAGCGTGAGCGATCGGTGAACCTCGTCGGCCTGCGCCGGGAGGCCGGTCGGCGTGCCCGCGAGGACTGGCCGATGCTGGTCTCCGAGCACCTGGCCCACGCGGTGTCCGGCGAGCCGTTCGACGCCTGCAACCTCGCGCCGATCAAGCCGCTGCTGCGCACCCGGGTCCACGCCGCCGACGACCCCGCCTTCCCCGACCCCTCCCGGATCATCGGCCGTCACCTCAGCGCCGACCTCATCGAGGTGCTGACCATCGGCGCCCGGCCCGTACGCCCGGAGGAGGCCTTCTGCTGGCCGATCCCGCCGGCCGAGGCGCTCGACGTGGCCGTCGGCAACGCCCTGACCGACGAGCGGCCCACCGTGTCGCGGCTCGACCTCGCCGGGACCGAGGTGTCGCTGCTGACCGCGCCCAGCGCGGCGGCCCACCTGCGCCGCCTGACGGCGTACATGGAGGTGCCCGAGGACGGCATGCTCGCCGTGCTGCCGCACCGGGGCATGGTCGCGGTGCACCCGGTGGCCGGCATCGGCGTGGTCCGCGCGATCGAGCGCCTGCGCATCTTCGCGCACCGTGAGCACGCCGGCCGGGCCGACGGGCTCAGCCCGCACGTGTACTGGTGGCGCCGGGGCAAGCTGACACGGATCCAGGCCGACCTCATCAGCCACGACGGGCAGACCCGGCTGGTCGTCGCCCCGCCGCCCGAGTTCGCCCGGCTGCTCGCCCGCATCGCCGGC
>NZ_JBFAOO010000126.1:0-21761 GCF_040675265.1 Microbispora sp. NPDC049633 | reverse complement strand
CCCGGCGCGCCGGGGGCGGGGGCCGGGTCGTCATGCTCACCCACGGGCACGAGGCGTCCTGGGCCCGCCTGCCCGGCGCGCGCGCCCTGCTGCGCCGCATCGGTGCGGGAGCCGACGTCGTGACCTACCTCGGCGACTACACCCGCCGCCGGATCGCCCGGGCCGTCCCCGCCTCCCGGCTCGTACGGCTCGCGCCGGGCGTGGACACCGCCGCCTTCCGTCCCGGGGCGGGCGGCGACCGGGTCCGGGCCTCGCTCGGCCTCGGCGACCGGCCGGTCGTCGTGTGCGTCTCGCGGCTGGTGCCGCGCAAGGGCCAGGACGTGCTGCTGCGGGCCTGGCCGCTCGTCCTGCGGCGGGTCCCGGGCGCGGTCCTGCTGCTGGTGGGCGGCGGCCCCTCACGGCGGTCGCTGGAGCGCGGCGCCGCCCGGGCCGGCCTGCGCGGCTCGGTGGTCGTCACCGGGTCCGTCCCCTGGGCGTCCCTGCCGGCCTACTACGACGCGGGCGACGTGTTCGCCATGCCCTGCCGCAGCAGGTTCGCGGGCCTGGACGTCGAGGGCCTCGGCATCGTCTACCTGGAGGCGTCGGCCACCGGGCTGCCGGTGGTCGCCGGGTCGTCCGGAGGCGCCCCCGACGCCGTACGGCACGGTGAGACGGGCCTGGTGGTCGACGGCACGTCGCACACGGCGGTGGCCGGCGCGCTGTGCGACCTGCTGGCCGACCCGGCCCGCGCCCGCGCCATGGGCGAGCGGGGCCGGGCCTGGATCGAGGAGGAGTGGCGCTGGGACCTCGTCGCGGCCCGGTTCGCCGCGCTGCTGTGACGGGAGGCCGCCTCAGCCGGTGAACACCTCCATGAGCAGGAAACCGTTCAGCGCGCTGATGACGGCGGCGACGGCGACGCCGGCGACGGTGGTGACGCGGCGGTTGACGAGGTCGCCCATCAGCTTCCTGCTGCTGGTGAACGCCACGAGCGGGACCAGGGCGAAGGGGATGCCGAAGGACAGCGCCACCTGGCTCAGGACGAGCGCCCGCGTGGGGTCCACCCCGGCGGCCAGGACGGCCATGGCCGGGAGGATCGTGACGAGGCGCCGCGCCAGGAGCGGCACACGGCGGCGCAGGAACCCCGCCATGATGATCTGCCCGGCGTAGGTGCCCACGCTGGAGGAGGCCAGCCCGGAGGCGAGCAGGGCGAGCGCGAACGCGACCGCCGCCCCGGGCCCGAGCACCTGCCCGAGACCGGCGTGGATGGCCTGCAGGCTCCCGGGGTCGCCGCCGCCGAAGGTGGCGGCGGCCACGGTCAGCATCGCCATGTTCACCAGTCCGGCGGCGCCGAGGGCCACGCCGATGTCCATCCGGCTGGCCCGCACCGCCTCCCTGCGCACGGTCTTCTCGGGCACGGTCTCCCCGGCCCCGCCCGGCACGGCTTGGTGCTGGGTGAGGGCCGAGTGCAGGTAGACGACGTGGGGCATGACCGTCGCCCCGATGATCCCGGTGGCCAGCAGCAGGCTGTCCGGCCCGGCCAGGCGGGGCACGAAGCCGCCCGCCACGCCCGCGAGGGACCCCGACAGCAGCACCTGGTAGGCGAAGCCGGCCAGGACCACGGCGAGCAGCGCCGCGACGGTCGCCTCGAACCGGCGGCGTCCGCGTGGCGCGAGCATGAGCAGGATCGACGAGACGACGGCCGTGATCGCGGCGGCGGGCAGCAGCGGCACGCCGAACAGCAGGTTCAGCGCGATCGCCCCGCCGATGAACTCGGCCAAGTCGGTGGCGGCGGCGACCAGCTCGGCCTGCACCCACAGCGGCAGGCTCACCCGCCGCGGCAGGTGGTCGCGGCACAGCTCGGGGAGGTTGCGCCCGGTGGCGATGCCGAGCTTGGCCGACAGCGCCTGCACGAACATGGCCAGCACGTTCGCGACGGCGATCACCCACAGCAGCATGGTGCCGTACTGCGCGCCGCCCGCCATGTTGGTCGCGAAGTTGCCGGGATCGACGTACGCGACGGAGACGACGAACGCGGGACCGCACAGGCCGGCCAGCCGCGCGAAGCGGCCCGGTGCCGCCCGCCCGGCGGCGGAAGAGGCGGCGGAAGAGGCGGCGGGAGAGGCGGTGGGAACGGCGGTGGGAACGGCGGTGGGAACGACGGGCGCACGTCCGTCGGAGGGGCGGCGGGAGTCGAGCACGAGAGCCTCACAGGACAGAGGTCTGGACGGGCGGCAGACCCGGACCCGGTGCGGCGCGGCTCGTGGCCGGGCGGCACCGGGCGCCGGGACGCGGTACGGCACGCGCGCGGAGCGGCGCGGGGGCCGAGGAGTGCGTGGACGATCGGTGAAAGGACGGACGGGGCTCGGCGGAGGCCGGTCAGGTGCCGGTCAGGTGAGCTTGTCCTTGAGCTTGCCGATGGGGCCCACCTCGGTGCCGAGGGCGGGACCCTGCGGCTCGCCCATGCTGCCGTCGTAGGTGTCGTACAGCTTGGGGTCGGGCGGCGGCGCCATGGCGGGGCCCCCGAGCGGCTCCGGGTTGAGGAGATAGGCGAACTGGTGGCGGCCGTCCGGCTGCGGCCCGCCGGCCCAGCCGCCCGACTGGGCCTCGGTGCCGTCGGAGAGGTCCCAGATCGTCTCCGCGTGCTCGGCGTGCTCCTCGTCGAACAGCGCGTTGGGCACGACGACGTCCTCCAGGCCGTCCGTCTTGAGTTCCTCGATCGCCTTGAGCCACAGGTTCTGGTGCAGGGTGTCGCGGGCGAGGTTGAACTTCAGCATGTCCTTCACGCCGCGGTCGTCGGTCATGTGGTACAGCCGGGCGGTCTGCAGCCGGCCGTGCGCCTCGGCCGCGACGTTGGCCTGGAAATCCGCCAGGAGGTTGCCGCTGGCGACGATGTAGCGGCCGTTCCAGGGGTATCCGTTGCTGTCGGCGGGCAGGGGGCCGCCGCCTCCGACGATGGCCTGCTGGGGATCCATGCCGCCCAGCACCGCCCCGAGCACGGGATCGGCGGCGGCCATCTTCGTGACCGCCGTGGAGGGGGCGCCCTCCAGGAGGCGGGCGACCATCGTGGCGAGCATCTCGACGTGCCCGATCTCCTCGGTCGCGATGTCCATGATCAGGTCTTTGTACTTGCCGGGCATGCGGCAGTTCCAGCCCTGGAACAGGTACTGCATCGTCACGGTCATCTCGCCGAAGGCGCCGCCGATGAGCTCCTGGAGCTTGCGCGCGTATACCGGGTCGGGCTTTTCGGGCTTGGCCTCGAACTGGAGCCGACGGGTGTGCCGGAACATATGACTCCTCGCGTAGGAAAACCACAGGGAGCCGCAGGCCTTACGCGGGCTAAGGGCGCGACCCCACTGGTGCGTGTGGTGGGGGGTCACGCATAAATCCCAACACGTGGCGCAACGGGACCACAGGAGCGACACCTAACGAAGGGCCCAATGGTTGGACAGGCGGGCGCGGTCGACGTCTCACTCCCGGCACCGCCGGGAACGGACCCTTCGCCGGGTGTCGCCCCGGTGGCCGGATCGCGGCCGTATGGTCAGGGTTTGCGGCCGACGCCGCCGGCGACGCAGATGCCGCCGAGGTCGAGGGGATAGCGCACGGGTTCCTCGGGACGCCACTCGGGCACGTGCACGACGCCGGGCTCGACCAGGTCGAGGCCGTCGAAGAACCGCACGATCTCGGGCATGTCCCGGGCCCTGCCGGTGCCGAGCATCTGCAGCAGCACGGCCTCCAGCTCGCGCATCTCCGGCGCGCAGGAGCAGAAGTGGGTGAGCTGCATGTAGCTGCCCGGAGCCAGGCGGGCCTTGTAGGCGTCCACGAGGCCGTTCGGGTCCTCCGCGTCGGCGAGATGGTGGACCACGGCCACCAGCAGCAGGCCGACGGGACGGGAGAGGTCAAGGAAGCCTTCGACGTCGGGGTGGTTGAGGATCACCTCGGGTTCGCGCATGTCCGCGGTGATCACGCGGGTGCGCTCGTCGGTCTGCAGGATCGCCCGCGCGTGGGCCAGCACGATGGGGTCGTTGTCGACGTAGACGACCTTCGCGGCGGGGTTGATGCGCTGCGCGACCGAGTGGGTGTTGTCCATCGTGGGCAGGCCCGAGCCGATGTCGAGGAACTGGTCGATGCCCTGCTCGGCCATGTACTTCACGCCGCGGAACAGCATGGCGCGGTTGTTGCGGGCCCCCTCACCGCGGTCGGGGAAGTGCCGCATGCCCTCCATGGCGACCGCGCGGTCCACCGCGAAGTTGTCCTTGCCGCCCAGGAACGCGTCGTACACCCGCGCGATGCTGGGCTTGGTCGTGTCGACATCCGGGGGGAGATAGTCGGGATCGCGGTGCGTCCAGTTCCAGCCGCCGACCCTGTCACCCATCGCCCGTCCCTCTCCAGT
This sequence comes from Microbispora sp. NPDC049633, assembly GCF_040675265.1. NCBI lineage: Bacteria > Bacillati > Actinomycetota > Actinomycetes > Streptosporangiales > Streptosporangiaceae > Microbispora > Microbispora sp. NPDC049633. Next base: position 17,392 of record NZ_JBFAOO010000126.1, on the reverse strand, counting down.
CGCCGATCATGGATGCGTTGGGAGCATAACCAGGCGGAGCGCAACATTGCGATGCCGGAGCGATATTTTTCGGCGCCCGGCGCCGGAGTTCGCGGACGGCTGGGCGTCACTAGCTTCTGAAATGCCTGTACGGAGAGCCTTTCTTATCGGTTCCGGCCGTCCGAAAGTTTCAGCATCGCGGGCCGTGCCGGAGAACGGGGGATGCCGTGCTCATCCGTGGACGTGTCGTGCGCGACGACCCGGCCGCGGCGTCCGCGGCCGGGCCACCCCGAGGTCAGCCGCCGTACAGCTCGTCGATCTGCTTGGCGAAGTCCCGGGTCACGACGTGCCGCTTGATCGACTGCTTCGGCGTGACGTGGCCGGTCTCCTCGCTCAGCTCGATGTCGAGGATGCTGAACTTCTTGATCTGCTCGGCCTTGGAGACCATCCGGTTGGCGTCGTCCACGGCCTGCTGCACCTCGGCGACGACGCCGGGGTCGGAGCAGAGCTCGGCCATGGAGGCGCCGGAGCGGCCGTTGGCCTGCTTCCACTGCTCCATCGCCTCGTGGTCGAGAGTGATGATCGCGCCGATGAACGGCTTGTCGTCGCCGACCACCATCACCTGGCTGACCAGGCGGTGCGCGCGGATGGCGTCCTCGAGCGGCGCCGGCGCGACGTTCTTGCCGCCGGCGGTGACGAGGATCTCCTTCTTGCGGCCGGTGATGCTCAGGTAGCCGTCGTCGTCGAGGCTGCCGACGTCCCCGGTGTGGAACCAGCCCTCGGGGTCGACGACCTCCTTGGTCGCGCGCTCGTTGTTCCAGTAGCCGTCGAAGACGTGCCGGCCCTTCACCAGAATCTCGCCGTCGTCGGCGATGCGGATGCTCACGCCGGGGAACGGCTTGCCGACCGTGCCGATCTTGTTGGCGCCGGGGATGTTGACTGTCGAGGGCGCGCTGGTCTCGGTCAGCCCCCAGCCCTCGAACACCTCGATGCCCACGCCGCGGAAGAAGTGGCCGAGCCGCTCGCCGAGGGCCGAGCCGCCGGAGACCGCCGCCGTCAGCGCGCCGCCGGTGGCCGCCCGCAGCTTGCCGTACACGAGCTTGTCGAAGGCCGCGTGCTTGAGCCGGGCGCCGAGACCGGCCCCGCCGGAGCTCTCGGCTTTGCTCCACTCGATCGCGGCCCGGACGGCGGCGTGGAAGATCTTGCCCTTGCCCTCCGCGGTGGCCTTCTGCTCGGCGGCGTTGTAGACCTTCTCGAACACGCGGGGCACGCCCAGCAGGAAGGTGGGCTGAAACTCCCGCAGGTCGGGCGCCACGTTCTTCATATTCGGGCTGTGCGCGAGCACCGTCTTCGTCTCGATCAGGACGACCTGGATGATCCGGGCGAAGCTGTGCGCCAGCGGGAGGAAGAGCAGCGCGGCCCGGCCCTCGACGTCGAACAGCGACTCCAGCGGCCCGAGGGAGACGTTGCGCGCGGTGAACAGCAGGTTGTCGTGGGTGAGGCGGCAGCCCTTCGGCATGCCGGTCGTGCCGGAGGTGTAGATGATCGTGGCGAGGTCGCGGCCGCCGCGGCTCGCCCTGCGCTCGGCCAGCGTGTCGTTGCCCACCTCGGCGCCGAGCCGCTCCAGCTCGGCGAGCCCGCCGTCGTCGATCCCCCACAGCAGCGGCAGATCGGGCGCGGCCTCGCGCACGGTCTCCTCGTGCGCGGCCGTCTCCACGATCGCGGCCTTGGCGCCGCTGTCGCTCAGGATCCACTTCACCTGGTCGGCGGAGGAGGTCTCGTAGATCGGCACCCCGACCGCGCCCGCGGCCCAGATGGCGTAATCGGCGACCGTCCACTCGTAGCGGGTGCGCGACATCAGCCCGACCCGGTCGCCGGGTTCGATCCCGGCGGCGATCAGTCCCTTGGCGGCGGCCGCCACCTGGTCCCTGAACTGCGCGGCCGTGACCGGCGTCCACGGTGCGCCCGGATCCTCACCCTCCTTACGGCGGATGACGACGGTGTCCGGTTCGTCCACGCCGCGCTGGAACACCACGTCGGTGCAGTTCGCGGATGGAGGCACGTCCACCAGCACGGGAACGCTGAACTCGCGCACGGGTCACTCCTTCGCGCACGGCCGCGCGGCCTCCGGAGCGCCGTGCCGGGACCGCGTTGCGGGCATCACTCTTCGTGTCTCACTGGACGCTACCGTGCAAAGTTACGCACGGGTAGATCCGTCACCCAGGCGTTATCCAGGGACAAATCGACGCTATCAGTGTCCCCCGGGCGGCGGGGGCGACACCTTTCCGTGACCCAAGCGGGTGCTAGGTAAAGCGGCCGTTACGATGTGCGCATGCGCATCCACGTGGTCAGCGACGTCCACGGCCGGGCCGACGCGCTCGCCCGCGCGGGTGACGGGGCCGACGCCCTGATCTGCCTCGGCGACCTGCTTCTCTTCATCGACTACGCCGACCACTCGCAGGGCATCTTCCCCGACCTCTTCGGCGCGGATAAGGCGAGCGAGTACGTGGGCCTGCGCGCGGCGGGCCGCTTCGGCGAGGCGCGGGAGCTGTCGGCCGGTCTGTGGGCCTCCCTCGAGGGCGACCCCCGCGACGTCATGGAGGCGGCGGTCCGGCGCCAGTACGAGCAGATCTTCTCCGCCATGCCGACGCCCGCCTACCTCACGTACGGCAACGTGGACCTGCCGCGCCTGTGGGCGGACCACCTGCGGCCCGGGCAGCGGGTCCTGGACGGCGAGGTGGTGGAGATCGGCGGGCTCACCTTCGGGTTCGTCGGCGGAGGCCTGCGTACGCGCTACCGCACGCCGTACGAAATCGACGACGAGGAGTACGCGCGCAAGGTCGAGGCGGTCGGCGAGGTGGACGTGCTGTGCTGCCACATCCCGCCCGCCATCCCCGACCTGCTGTACGACGTGGTGGCCCGGCGGTTCGAACGGGGGAGCGAGGCCACGCTGGAGGCGATCAGGAGAACGCAGCCCCGTTTCGCGCTGTTCGGCCACGTGCACCAGCCGCTGGTCAGCAGGACCCGTGTGGGGCGCACGGAGTGCGTCAACGTCGGCCATTTCCGCGGCCGTGGCACGCCTTTCGCCCTGGAATGGTGAAGTACGGTTGGCGCATGGCTGATCGCACTTCGTCGAGCATCACGATCGGCGCCGGCCGGTCGACAATCATGGCCGTCATCGCCGACTTCCCGGCCTATCCGGAGTGGGCCGGCCAGGTGAAGAAGGCCGAGGTCCTGGAGACGGGCGCGGACGGCCGCGCCACCCGGGTCCGGTTCGTCCTCGACGCCGGAGTGATCAGCGACGAGTACGTCCTCGGGTACGACTGGGACGACGACGCGGGCGTGAGCTGGCGCATGGTCGACGCCGGGCGGATGCTCTCGGGCCTGACCGGCAGCTACCGCCTGACCGAGAACGGCGGCGGCACGGAGGTCACCTACGACCTCGCCGTCGACCTGAAGGTCCCGATGATCGGCATGATCAAGCGCAAGGCCGAGAAGGTCATCGTCGACACGGCGCTGAAAGGGCTCAAGCGGCGCGTCGAGGGCCGATGAGGGTCCTCCTCTTCACGGGGAAGGGCGGGGTCGGCAAGACCACGGCGGCCGCCGCGACCGCCACGCTCGCCGCCGCGCGCGGCAACAAGACGCTGGTCGTGTCCACCGACACCGCGCACTCCCTCGCCGACGCGCTCGGCGTGCCGCCCTCGGCCGAGCCGGTCGAGGCCGCCCCCGGCCTGCACCTGCAGCAGGTGGACACCCAGAAGTCGCTGGAGCGGCACTGGGGCGAGTTACGCGACTACGCCGGGAACGTGCTGGCGGAGCTCGGCCTCGACGAGGTCACCTCCGAGGAGATCACCGTCCTGCCGGGCGCCGAGGAGATCCTCGCCCTGCTGGAACTGCGCGAGCAGGCCCGCACCGGCCGCTGGGACGTGATCGTCGTCGACTGCGCCCCGACCGCGGAGACGCTGCGCCTGCTCGCCCTGCCGGAGGCGCTCGACTGGCACGTCAACCGTCTGCTCCCCGTGGGCAGGCGGGTGCTGAGAGCGCTGTCACCGGTCATCCGGCACGTCGCCAAGGTGAGCGTGCCCGAGGGCGAGGTCGTCTCGGCGGGGGAGCGGCTGCACCGGGGCCTGCTGGAGGTGCGCGCGCTGCTCACCGGCGACGACGCCTCCGTGCGGCTCGTGCTGACACCCGAGGCCGTGGTCGTCGCCGAGGCCCGCCGTACGCTCACCTCGCTCAGCCTGTACGGCTACCGCGTCGACGCGGTGATCGCCAACCGGGTCTTCCCCACGGAGGGCGCCGACGAGTGGCGGCTGGGCTGGGTGGAGGCCCAGGCCAGGCAGCTCGCCACGGTGCACGAGTCGTTCGCGCCGCTGCCCGTCCTCATTGCCCCCTATCTTCCGGCGGAGCCGGTCGGGACGGCCGCCCTCGCGGACCTCGCCGCGAGGATGTACGGAGACCGGGATCCCTTCGCCCGCCCTGACGCCGAACCGCCGCTGAGGTTCACCGCCGACGAGCTGACGCTGTCCCTGCCGCTCGCCGACCGCGACGACCTCGACCTCGCCCGCAAGGGGGACGACATCATCGTCACCGCCGGGTCCTACCGGCGGGTCATCGCCCTGCCCGCCGCCCTCGCCCGGCGCCAGATCTCCTCGGCCGCGCTCCGGGACGGCCGGCTCCGGGTACGGTTCGAGGCAGGAGGGGCGATATGACGGATTCCAACGACACCAACCCCCGCAGCCAGGACCCGCTCGGGTCGGCGGCGGAGGAGGCGATGAAGCTGCTGGACGCGGTCCAGCGGCGGATGGGCCGCGAGTTCGGCAAGGGGATGGTGAAGGGTGGCGTGAGCGGCTTCGGGGCCGCCTTCGGCGGCGCCGGCGCGGGCGGCCGGGGCGACGACGTGTGGAGCGAGGCCGTCTCCGACGACCACGACGAGTACGTCTGCCGGGCCTGCCCGGTGTGCCGGGTCATCGCCGCGCGCCGCGAGGCCGGCGGCGACGTCACCGGCCATCTGGTCGCGGCCGGCGGAGAGCTCTTCGCGGCCTTCCGGCAGGCGGTAGACGCCCTGCAGCGCCCCTCGTCACGCCCGGCGGGGGAGCGCCGGCCCGGCGACTCCACGGTGGAGCACATCGACCTGGGATGACGAGCCGGTCGCGCGCGGGCGCCGGTGGGATTGCCACAACCCGGCTTGATCGGCTTCAATCGGCGCGGCGTCGCTCGCGAGTGAGCGGTTCGGGCGGAAGGAAGACAGCATGGCGCTGACCATCGGCGTGGACGTGGGCGGTACCAAGATCGCGTACGGGGTCGTCGGCGACGACGGCGCCATCATCGAGCGCGGCCTGCGGCACAGCCCGGCGGGCAGCCCCGAGAAGATGGCGCTCACGATCGCCGACGCGGTGACCGAGCTCGCCACGCGGCACGAGGTCGAGGCGGTAGGCATCGGCGCGGCGGGCTTCGTCGACGAGACCCGGTCGGTCATCCGCTTCGCCCCCAACCTCGCCTGGCGTGAGGAGCCGCTGCGCGAGAAGGTGGGCGAGCTGGTCGGCCTGCCGGTCGTCGTCGAGAACGACGCCAACGCCATGGCCTGGGGCGAGTACCGCTTCGGCGCGGGCCGGGGCGAGAGCCACGTGGTGTGCGTGACCGTGGGCACGGGCATCGGCGGCGGCATCGTGCTGGGCGGCCGGCTCTACCGCGGGCGGTGGGGGATGGGCGCCGAGCTCGGCCACATGCAGGCGGTGCCCGGCGGCCGTGCCTGCGGCTGCGGCAACAGCGGCTGCTGGGAGCGGTACGCCAGCGGCAGTTCGCTGCTGATGGAGGCCAAGGACAACGCGCAGGCCGACCCCGAGGGCGCCGAGCACCTGCTGCGGCTCGGCGGCTCGGTCGAGGGCATCCAGGGCGAGCACGTGACCGAGGCGGCGCGCCTGGGCGACCGGGCGGCGCTGGCCGCCTTCGAGTCGCTCGCCGGATGGCTCGCCCAGGGTCTGGCCGACATGGCCGCGGTCCTCGACCCCGGATGCTTCATCATCGGCGGCGGCGTCTCCGGCGCGGCGGACCTGTTCGTCGACCGGGTGCGCGAGGAGTTCGCCGCGCGGCTCACCGGCCGCGGCCACCGCCCGCTCGCCGAGATCAGGGTGGCCGAGATGGGCCCGTCGGCCGGGCTGGTGGGAGCCGGCGACCTCGCCAGGCTCCGCTGACGGCGTGCTACGGGTCGCGACCTACAACGTCCGGGGGCTCCGGGACGACCGCGGGGCGCTGGTCCGGGTGATCCGCGCCCTGCGGCCCGACGTGCTGTGTCTGCAGGAGGCGCCGCGCCTGCCGGGCTGGCGCCGGCAGCGGCGGGCGCTGGCCCGCGCCGCCGGCCTGTCCGTGGCCGCCGGAGGCCGGGTGGGCGGGACCGCCGTCCTCACCGCCCCAGCCGTACGGCTCCTGCGCGGACGCGGGCACCGCCTGCGGTGGTTCGCCGGGCTCGAATGGCGCTCCGTCGCGCTCGCCGTGGTGGAGAAGGACCGCGAGAGGTACGCCGTGTGCTCGGCCCACCTCGACCTCATGGCGGGGGCGCGCCTGAGTCACGCGGCCCAGATCGTGCCGCTCCTGGACAGCGCCGCCCGGGAGTTCGGGGCCGCGCCGGTGCTCGCCGGCGACCTCAACGAAACTCCCGAGGCCCCCGTCTGGCGCCTTCTGGGCGGCCGCTACACCGACTGCTACGCCGCCGCGGGCGGCCCGGCGGAGTGGGGGGACGACGGCAGGGCGGGTGCGACGTTCCCGGCCCGCGATCCCCGCGTGCGGATCGACGCGATCTTCGCGGGCCCGGGCCTGAGCATCGTGTCGTGCGGCGGCGCGGACGCCCCGCCCGGCGACCTGGCCGCAGCGAGCGACCACCGGCCGGTCGTCGCCGAGCTCGTGCCGACGCCGTCCGCCGGGGCCTGACCCGAGGGCCTGACGCCGGGGCCTGACGTTGGGGTCTGGCGCCGGGGCCGGGAGACACGCCTCCGCCCTCCGCGCACCCCGCCGCCGGTGATCGGATTCGCCGCCTGTGTGACGGGGAGTGCCCGGTCACCCGTACGATCGTTTCATGACCCGCCGCCTCATACGGCGTGCGGTGCCGTTGTGTGTGCTGTCCGCCGGCCTGGTGGCCGGGATCCTCCCGCGCGCCACACCGGTCGCGCACGCGTACACAGGGATCGTCCGCGCACAGGCGGAGCGCGGCCCGTCGGGGGACGAGCTCGCCCAGGACGCCGGCTCCTCCACGGGACGGCTCCAGGCCGACGGCTCGCTGTCCGACGTCGCCGGCCTGTCCGCCAGGGACATCTGGGCCGTGGGCCAGCAGAACGCCTGGGACTTCTGGCGCAACCAGGGCGTCATCACCCACTGGGACGGCTCCTCCTGGAACGAGGTGCCGATCCGGGGTGACGCCACCGGCGCCGGCCACCTGCGGTCGGTCGCCGCCGCCTCCGCCACCGAGGTCTGGACGGTCGGCGACGGCCACGACGGCCTGCCGTACGTGGCGAAGGGCACCCGCGACGGGTTCGACCGCGTCGGCGTGCCGCAACTGCGCACGGGGGACTGGCTCGGCGGGGTCGCCGCCTCCTCCGGCCGGGTGGTCGCGGTCGGCAGCCGGGACGGCAGGGCGTTCCTGCTGAGCAGCGGCGGCGCCGCCAAGGGCGCGACCTGGAAGACCGGTCAGGGCCCCGAGGGCGCGATGTACGGCGTGGCGCTCGCGGGCCGGTCGGACGGCTGGGCGGTGGGCGACTCCGGCTCCGGGCCCCTGGCCATGCGCCTGACCGCCGCCGGGTGGAAACAGACCGGCCTGCCGGAGATCAAGGGCGGATTCCTGCGGGACGTGTACGCCGACGGCCGCAAGCACGCGATCGCGGTCGGGGGCGTCTACCAGGGCGACGGCGGCATCTCCCCGCTGGTCCTCCAGTGGGACGGCAGGCACTGGAAGCGGGTGACGCCGCCGGAGCGGCGCGCCGAGCTGTACGCCGTCACCGGCGACGGCGACGGCGTGTTCTGGATCTCCGGGTACGACCCGGGGCACGAGGCGGAGGGCTTCCTGCTGCGGTACGACGGATCGCGCTGGACCACGCTGCGCGGCCAGGCGGCCACCGAGGACCGCAGGGTGCGGCTGCAGGCGGTCGCGCACGTCGGCGACCTCACCATGGCCGTCGGCCACATGCTGGACGGCAAGGGCCGCTACACCGACCTCATCGAACGCTTCGGCCCGCCTCCCGCCGGTGACGCCGCCGCGAAGGCGGCCCCGCCGGCCGAGTGAGGCCGCGCGCCCGCGTCAGACGACCGCGCCGTCGTCCCAGCCGGAGTCGGCGGGCGGACCGTCGCCCATGCGTACGACGAGGATGACGAACCCCGCGATGAACGCCGACACCGCGGCGAACACGATCCACCCGTCCATGGGCCAGTCCAGCAGCGCGGCCAGGAGCAGGTAGGCGGGGCCGCCGAACAGCGCCAGCCAGGAGAGCCGGCTCAGCGCGTCCCCCGGAGGAAGAGGCGGCGGGGGCGGCGGGACGTAGTGGTCGTCGTCGCCGGCGGGGGCGGGAGCACGGCCCTCGCCCGGCTCGTCACCGGAGCCCGTGTCGTCGGGACCCGTGTCGTGGGGACCCGTGTTGTCGGCAACCGGGCCGCCGGGGAACCTGTCGCCGGGGGCGCCGTCGGCGGTGTTCGCGCCGGTCTCCTCGGTGACGTTCTCGCGGTCAGGCCATGGCTGTTCCGCCGAGGAGTCCTCGGCTGTCTCGTTGAACGAGGCGACGATCTGGCGCCAGACCTCGTCCTCGTCACTTTGCGGCGTCACGTCGATCCCGGGTCACAAGTCCTTGGTCAAGGGTACCGAGGCGTGGGAGCGGATGAACTCCAGACTCCCTTCGAAGATCACAGGCGCGTCGTTGTCGAGAGTGGCGACGTGATAGCTGTCCGCCAGCTCTCTGACCTCCAGATTGTTTCCCATCCTCGCCTGCAGGAACGCGACGCTCCCCGGCTTTACCACATGGTCGTCCCGGCTGTGGAACACCAGCACCGGCTGGATCACCTTGGCGATGTCGGACTGGACGAGCCGCCACAGCCGGGGCAGCGTGGCGGCGGCCCGGACGGGCGTCCGCGCGTAGCCGAGCTCGCTCGCGCCCTCCTTCTTGATGTCACCCGCCACCCCCGGGATCGAGCGTACGACGTGCTTGAGCACCGGGGCCAGCCGCAGCAGCGGCACGTCGTTGACCACGGACGGGTTCACCACGACGGCGCCCGTGACGGCGTCTCCGTGGACCTCGGCCAGGCGCAGCGCCATGCAACCGCCGAGGGACAGGCCCATCACGAACGCCTGCGCGCACCGGCCGCGCAGGTCGGCGAACGCCTTGTCCAGCTCGGCGTACCAGTCCTCCCAACGGGTGCGGCTCATCTCCTGCCACGTCGTGCCGTGGCCGGGCAGGCGGGGCAGGGACACCGTCAGTCCCGCCCGGGCCAGATGCTCACCCCACGGCCTCAGGGACTGCGGCGAGCCCGTGAATCCGTGGCAGAGCAGGACGCCGATCTCACTGCCTTCGTGGTGGTACGGCTCCGCACCCGGCAGCACTGGCATGGGAGACCTCCGCGAAACGGTGGCGTGTTCCGCCCGATACTCCCACGTTGGTCAGCGTTAGTGCGAGAGGGCTGGGCGTGCGAAGATGACTGCACATCTGAGCCGAGGGGGTGCCCGAGTGTTCTACTGGGTGGTCAAGGCCATCATCTGGCCGATCCTCCGCTTCGTGTTCCGCCCCTGGGCAGAAGGGGTGGAGAACGTGCCCAAGGAGGGTCCGGTCATTCTGGCCGGCAACCACCTGTCGTTCGCCGACCACTTCTTCGGGGCCGGATTCCTGCCGCGCAAGGTCATCTCATTGGGCAAGGCCGAGTACTTCACCGGCCGCGGGGTGAAGGGGCTGGTGAGCCGAGCGTTCTTCTCCGGCGTCGGCACCGTGCCCATCGACCGCTCCGGCGGCAAGGCGAGCGAGGCGGCGCTCCGCACCGGCCTGCGCATCCTCAAGGAGAACCAGGTGCTCGGCATCTACCCGGAGGGCACCCGCTCGCCTGACGGGCGTCTCTACAAGGGGAAGACCGGCGTGGCGCGGCTCGCCCTGGAGTCCCGCGCACCGGTGATCCCGTGGGCGATGGTCAACACGTTCGAGATGATGCCCCCCGGCCGCCCGATTCCCAAGTTCGGCATCCGCCCCGGCGTCCGGTACGGCAAGCCGCTCGATTTCTCCCGCTACTACGGCATGGAAAACGACCGCCTGGTGCTGCGCGCGGTCACCGACGAAATCATGTACGCGCTGATGGAGCTGTCGGGCCAGGAGTACGTCGACAAGTACGCGGCGGCGGCCAAGACGGAAATGACCAGGGCAGCTCGCGAGAATTCCTAATACTTCCGGACCGGACGGGTAACGTGGCGTTGTCCGCCGCGCACGTAAAGACACGTCGTTCGGATCGGAAGGCGTACAGCATGCCAGCACGCAGGAACCGCACATGGGCCCCGCCCGGCGCCGCAACGCGCCCGTGCACGCCTTTTGGAAGACGCCGGATCCCCGGCACCGGCGAGTGCGCCGCATGAGCGAGCGATTCGGCGGGCGCAGCGCGATTCGGCTGGTTCACCTGCGCGCCTCCGGCATGACGCGACCCGAGCCGCAAGGCGAGGGGGTGGCATGAGTGTCCGGGAGGAACGGCAGGCCGCTCCCGGATACCTGCCGCACCGCCAGATCCTGGTCGTGCTCTCCGGGGTGGCCGCCGGGATGCTGCTGGCCGCCCTCGACCAGAGCATCGTCGGCACGGCCCTGCCGCGCATCGTCAGCGAACTCGGCGGCCTCGACAAGTTGTCGTGGGTGGTCACCGCCTATCTGCTCACCTCGACCGCGGCGACCCCGCTGTGGGGCAAGATCTCCGACCTGTACGGCCGGCGGATCATCTTCCAGACAGCCATCGGCATCTTCCTGCTCGGCTCGGTGCTGGCCGGGCTGAGTCAGGACATCGGCCAGCTCATCGGGTTCCGGGCCATCCAGGGCCTGGGCGGCGGCGGTCTGATGGCACTGGCGTTCAGCATCATCGGCGACGTCATCCCGCCGCGTGAGCGCGGCCGCTACCAGGGCTACTTCGGCGCGGTCTGGGGCACCTCCAGCGTCGCCGGGCCGCTGCTCGGCGGTTTCTTCACCGACGGGCCCGGCTGGCGGTGGATCTTCTGGATCAACCTGCCGATCGGGCTGATCTCGCTCGTCGTGACCTCCATGGCGCTGCGGATCCCCTTCACTCGCCGCAGCCATCGCATCGACTACCTGGGCGCGGCGCTGATCGTGGCCGGCGTCTCGTGCCTCCTGCTCTACCTCGACTGGGCGGGGGGCGAGTTCGGCTGGACCGCGCCCGGCTCGCTGGCCATGCTCAGCGGGTTCGTGGCGTTCGCGGCTCTGTTCGTGTTCGTCGAACTCCGGGCGGCCGAGCCGATCCTGCCGATGCGGCTGTTCCGCAACAAGATCTTCAGCGTCGGCAACAGCTTCGGCTTCCTGTCGGGCCTGGCGATGTTCGGCGGCATGATCTTCCTGCCGGTCTATCTCCAGGCGGTCCAGGGCATGTCGCCGACCGTGTCGGGCCTGGCGCTGCTGCCGGCGGTCTTCGGCATCTTCTCCACGTCGATCGTCTCCGGGCAGATGATGAGCCGCACGGGCCGATACAAGATCTTCCCGATCCTGGGCGGGGCGGTCCTCCTGGTGGCCATGTGGCTGCTGTCCACGATCAAGGTGGACACGCCGTACTGGCAGGTGGCGGTCTACGCGTACCTCTTCGGCGCCGGGCTCGGATTCACCATGCAGACGATCGTCACGGCGATCCAGAACGCCGTGGACCACGGCGACATGGGCGTTGCCACGAGCTCGGCGACGTTCTTCCGCATGATGGGCGCGGCCATCGGCACGGCGATCATGGGCGCCGTGCTCACCAACCGGCTCGCCCATCACCTGGCCGCGGAGTTCGGCGGCAGGATGCCTCCAGGGCGCGTGGACGCCAACAACGTGCAGGCGATCCAGCGGCTGCCGCAACCGGTCAAGGACCACGTGCTGGCCGCGTTCACCGGCGCGATCGACGACGTGTTCCTCGCCAGCCTGCCCTTCGTCGCCCTCGCGCTGATCGTGGCGCTGTTCCTCAAGGAGATCCCGCTCGCGTCGCGGAGCACCGAGGGCCCGGCCGCCATGGGCTGACCGCCGCCCTCGGCGCGGCTTCCCCGATCCGGGTGGGCTCGCGGCAGCTGCGCTCGAGCGGGTGTCTTCAGGCGGGGTGTCTTCGGGCGGGGTGTCTTCGGGCGGGGTGTGGTCAGGCTAGGTGTGGTCAGACGGAGCGCGTTCAGCGGAGGTGTGCGCGGATCTCGCGGATGTGGGCCGGGGTGGTGCGGCAGCAGCCGCCCACGTAGCGGGCGCCGAGCGCGGCCCACCCGGCCGCCGCCCTGCCGAACTCGACGGGATCGGCGAGGCCCAGCCAGCACCGGTTCGCGGCGTCCCAGGTCTCGCCGGAGTTCGGGTAGACGATCGACGCTCCGTGCTTGATCAGCTCGGGTACGAACCGCGGCGCGGTGCAGTTCACGCCCACGGCGACCACCTGGGGGAGGTCCGCGAAGACCGCCGCGCACTCCTCGAACGGCGTGCCGTCGCTGACGTGCTCGCCGTCCCGGCAGGAGAAGGTGACCCACGCCCGTACGGACGGCGTCTCGCGCAGGAGCCTCGCGAGCGCCCGTGCCTCGGCGCGTGAGGGGATCGTCTCGCACGCGAGCAGGTCGGCCCCGGCCTCGGCGAGGAGCTCGAACCGTTCCCGGTGCCAGCGGGCCAGGCCGTCCTCGTCCAGGTCGTAGTCACCGGTGTACTCCGCGCCGTTGGCCAGGTAGGCGCCGTACGGCCCCACGCTCGCGGCGACAGATCCCTGCCCGGCCTCGTCCCTCGCCTGTACGGCGAGCCGCACCGACAGCCGGATGAGATCGCGGGCCTCCCGGGGCGTGAGACCGTGCCGCACGAACCCGGGGACGCTCGCCTGGTAGCTCGCCGTGGTGGCGACGCCGGCCCCGGCCCGGAAGTAGTCGAGATGCGCCTGACGGATGACGCCGGGGTCGTCGGCGAGCAGCCGTGCCGACCACAGGTCGTCGCTCAGGTCACAGCCGAGTGTCTCCAGGTGTGTGGCGAGACCGCCGTCAAGGACGATTGGGTTCATATCGGGCAACACTACGTGTTCGGGCAGGCGACGGCCTGCCCGAGCCGGGTGACAGGCCGCCGATTACCAGCGCTCGCGATCCGCTGCGCATGCTCTCGTCGTCGAAACGCCCGAACTGGCACGCCGGGAGGCGCTCTCGCAGGTGCCGGGCCGGGTGTCGGGTATCGCGCTCGCCCGCCTTCCGCGCCAGCAGTCGCCGGTCGGCGGCGAGCTCGCGGACCGGCGAGGAACCGATCGACGGCCCCGTGCGTTGGCGGCACATGGGGCTCAAAGGGCTCGTCAAACGGTTGCTGCACCGCCGGTCTCCCGTCCCCGCAGGTGGACGCGACGACCGGCCCGAGACGGGAGGGGTGAGGGAGCCGCGGCGTCCCGCGCCCACCCCGCCGTCCGACGTCATCCGCCTACCCGAACCTTCCTGAGGGCTGCGCCCAGGGCGAACCCGAACCGGTGCGGCCGGGCCCGGCTTCCCCGCCGGTGTCCCGGCCGCACCGTTTTCTTCCCCTTGGTTTCTTCCCCTCGGTTTCTTCCCGCCGGGTCATCCCACCGGGCGCCGTCTCACGATCGCTTCCAGAAGGGACGCCGGCCTTCCTTAGCGCCGGAAGTGGAGCCGGGAGGCGCGGAATCCCGGGATACGGAGCCCGGGGGCGTGGACCCGGTGCCGATGGTCAGAGCGGTCAGCAGGTCGGCCGCCCGCCGCCAGAGGTCGCCGAGGGAGACCTCGGCCCACTCGGCCCTTTCCAGATCGTCGGCGAGCGCGGCGAGATCCGTGTGACCGCCCGCCATCTGGACGACGACGCGCAGCCGGCTGGCGAGATCCGCGAGATAGCGCCGCCGTTCCCGCTCGGGGAGCGACTCCGCCTGGCGTAGTTTCGCGAGCTCTTCCGACAGCAGGGGCCGGATCCCCTCGAAGTCCGTGACCGGTGCCGTTCCCTCGCCGGGATGCGGGAGGAACGCGCCAGGGGAGAACCCGCGCGAGCCGCCGACGGAGAACCCGCGCGGCGCCCGGCGCGGCGGTGCGGGTGCGGCGGCGTAAGGCGGGGCGGGAGGCGCGCCGGGCGGCGGGGCCGCTGCGACGGGCAGGTCCGCCACCGGGCCGGGGGTGGTCTCAGGTCCGGCCGTGAAGGCGGCCATCCTCGCCATCATCGGCGCGCCCGCGGCCATCATCGGCATCGCGGTCGGCATTTCCCAGCCGCTCGGGGGTTCGACCGGCTGGATCACGCGATGCTCCGGGCCGCCCTCGCCGGTGACGTGGGTGTCGACGGCCACGAAGGCGGTGAAGCGGCACAGCACGCCGAAACGCAGCGACGTGTCGACGATCCGCTGTTCGAGGGAGTGGTCACCCGTGGCGTACCGGTCTTCCAGGGCGCGCAGATGGGCCCGTGCCCACACGGCCCGGGCGGCAGGGTCGTGGGCGGGGCGGCCCTCGATCCGCTCCTCCCAGGGGCGGCCGTCGGCGGTGCGGCCGTGCACGGTGAGGGCTCCGGCGGGCCGCCGTCCCCGGTAACGCCCGCTCACCACCAGTGGAACGCCCGGATAGAGGGGAACCGGCATGCGTGACGGTGTCCGGCACGAGATCCATGCCCTCCGCCCGCACCGTGACGTCCGTCACCAGCGGCGAGCCGATGCGGCGGTGGATGTGCTCCATCGCCGCGTCGAGCCGGTCCTCCGACTCGACCAGTTCGCACCGGCCCGAGCCGAGCAGGGCCAGCCGCCCGAGGAATCCCGCGTTCACCGCCCGGTCGATGCCCACGGTGTGCACACGGATGCCGTGCAGCCCCGCGCCGACGCGTTCGAGGATCTCGTCCTCGTTGCCCACCTGGCCGTCGGTCACCAGGACGAGCACCCGATCGCGTGCCTGCCCGCCGGACCGGCCGGATTCGCCGGGCCGCTCGTCCTCGCGGGGCCGGCCGTGGTCGCCCGAGCCCGGGCCGTCGGCCTGTCCGGGAGCGGGCGCGCCGCGCCCGTCGAGCAGCCGCAGCGCCTCCTCCAGGGGCGCGAGCATCTCGGTGCCCCCGCGGGCGTCGAGCCTCGACAGGTGCTCGACGGCGCGGTACCGGTTGCGGTCGCTCGCGTCCACCAGACCGCCGGAGAAGGCGCGCTCCACCACGGAGTCGAACGAGAGCACCGCGAACCGGTCGTGCCTGGTCAGCGTGTCGACGATCCGCGCCGCGGCGCGCCGTGCGGCCACCATCTTCCAGCCCGTCATGCTGCCGGAGCGGTCGAGCAGCAGGACGACGTCCCGGGGCGCGCTCCGGGTGGCGTCCTGCGGCGGCAGCAGGGTCAGCACGAAGGTCCCGGGGGCGTCCGCCGCGTCCGCCGCGGGTCCCCGCTCTCCGCCGGTCGTGCCTTCGCCGGCCGAACCGGCGTCCGTGGCGTCGTCCAGGGCGTCGTCCGTGCCGTCGGGGACGAGCGCGAGCGACGAGGAGGCGTCGAACGCCAGACGCAGGATGAAGTCGCGGTCGAGCCGCTCGCCGGGCCGCAATCTGATCGTGTCGCCCTCCCGGTCGATCCCGTGCAGGCTGGAGCGGACCTCCCGCAGGCCGAGACCGGCGGGGTCGATCGTCGTCGTGAGCGAGAGCCGTACCGGATAGGGGAAGCCGGGAAGCAGGACGGGCGGCGTGATCCGGGAGGCGTCGGGCACGGAGCCGGTGTCGGGAGACACGCCGTCGCCGGCCGCGGGTCCGGGCAGCGGAGCTCCGGGAATGTAGCGGGGCGCCACGACCAGCGGGAAGCGGAACTCCGCGGCGCCGTCCTCGAACGGGAGGGGCTGGCTCAGCGTGAGACGGACGACCACCCGCTCTCCGGGAACGATGTTGCCGACCCTGATCGTGAACACGTCGGGCCGGTCTTCCTCGGCGATCGCCGCACGTCTGCCCTCGGCGAGCGCGCGGTCGTAGTCGGCCCGTGCCTGCCCGCGCTCCTTGAGCACGCCGTCGATCACCCGGTCGTCGGCCTCCATCCGGAAGGCGGTTACCGCGGCCCGCGGCGGCAGCGGAAAGACGTACGTCGCCTCCAGCGACACGTCGAAGGGGTTGCGGAAGGTCTGGACGACCTCGACGCCGGCCACCAGCCCGGTGAGGTGGGCGGCGACGTCCACGCTCTCCAGCGGAAGGTTGCCCTTCTCGGTCTCCAGCGCGCCGAGCCCGGCGTCCGGCACGGGGCGGCATTCCTCCGGCCGCAGAGGTGTGATGGGAACGGTCATGACGTCATCCCTCCAGCGTGTCGGAAGCGCGTGAATCGAAGGCGGCGGTGTCGTCGGGGAGGTGGAACGGCCCGGCCAGGCCGAGCGTGGTGAGCGCCGTGAGGAGTGGCGCGGCGGCCCGGCGCAGCGCGGCCACCTCGTGTCCGTCCGGCGCCCGGTGAGCCGGATCGAGCAGGACCGTCACCCCGGGTGCGAGCCGTACGCCCTGCACGACGTCCGGGAGCGCGGTGTCCGGAACCACGACGTCCGGGAGCGCGGTGTCTGGAACCACGGGGTCCGGGAGCACGGTGGCAAGGTGCGTGGCAGCGGGATCCACGGTGCCGGCGTGTGCGGTGCCGGGATCCACGGTGCCGGCGTGTGCGGTGCCGGGATCCGTGGCGTCGGTGTGCGCGGTCCTGGGGCCACCGGCGTCCGCGGGAGCGGAGCCGCTGCTGTCTGCGGTGCCGGGATTCCTGGGGCCGGTGCCCCTGGGGTCGGTGTGCCCGGTGCCGGAGTGACCGGAGGCCGCCGTGGCGGCGGACGAGGCCGGGCGTGCCCAGAAGCGGTCGCGCGCCGCGGGCCGTGCGACGTCCGGTGTCGCGGGGACGGTGCCAGGCTCCGTCCGCGTCCCGCACCAGCCGGGGGCCGGTGCCGGAGGCGGGGGAGAGGGCGGGACCAGCGGCCGAGGCAGCGGCGCGGGCGGCGGCTCGGAAGGCGGCGCGGGCGGCGACTCGGGCGGCGGCCCGGCGAGCCCGGCGACGCGCTGGAGCATGGCGTCGGTCGCACCCGTCAGCTCCGCCTGGATGGCGGCGATGGACAGGCCGTCCGCCTGACGGCGCTTAACGGCCACGAGCTGGAGCAGGTGGCGGCGGCCGTAGAGAGCCACCCGGCCGCGCCTGCCAAGGGGAGGGTCGAGCAGCCCGATCGTCGTGTACCAGCGGATGAGCCGCTCGTTGGGCACCTCGCGGACCCTGCCGTTGCCGCGCGGCTCCGGACCGTCCGCGCGCTGCTCTCTGCCCC
>NZ_JBFAOO010000125.1:0-21808 GCF_040675265.1 Microbispora sp. NPDC049633 | reverse complement strand
GGACGGCGCGGACGGCCCGGACGGCCCGGACGCCGGTCGGCGGAGGCGATGGACGGTCCTCGTGATGGCTGCGGGCCTGTTCATCTTGTTTTCCGTCACCGCTTCGGCGCCTTTGCCCGTTGACGCGCGTCCTGACGGGAAGGGGAGAGTGCACGGCCGCGTGGTGTGGGCGGCCGGGAGTCATGCCGACTGCGAGGGCTGAAGACTGGTGCGGGTAGGCACCGTGGGCATGAGGCCAGAAATCGACTACGGGGCGGTGTTCCGGGCCGGTCAGGCCCCGGCTGCGGTGCTGACCCCCGATTTCGTCATGGTCGACGTGAACGACGTCTTCCTGAAGGTCAGCGGGCGCGGCCGCGAGGCGTTGCTCGACCGCGATGTCTTCGACGTCTTCCCGCCCAATCCCGCCGCTTCGGAGGACCCCGAGCAGCAGGGGGCGCAGATGCTGCGAACCTCCCTGGAACAGGTGCTGACCACCCGCCGACGCGACTTCATCCCGCTCCAGAGGTACGACATCGAGGTGGTGGACCGGCCCGGAGTGTTCGAGGAGCGGTATTGGAGCACGGTCCTCAACCCCATACTCGGTCCGCACGGCGAGGTCCGGTGGATCGTTCTCACCATCGATGAGGTCACCGACTTCGTCCTCGCGCTGCGGCGCCACGGCGTCGGCGGCGAGCAGGAGGGAAGGGCGGACTCCCTGGCCCTGCAGTTGCAGGCCCTCAACGACCAGCTCAGGCAGGCGCACCGGGAGCAGCGCGAGACGACCTCGGCTCTGCGCGAGGCGATCGAGCGGCAGCGGCGGCTGGTCTACGACGCCTCCCACGACCTGCGCAATCCCCTCACGGGCCTGCTGACGGAACTGGAGGTCGCGCTGTCCGAACCCGGCTGCGACCTGCAGCGGATGTTGCGCAAGCTGTTGCGCGACGCGGAACGGCTCAACGACATCGTGGCGGACCTGCTCGATCTGGCCCGGCTGGACACCGAGCCCCATGAGAACGACCGTCTGATCGACCTCGCCGAGTTCGTCACGGAAGAACTCGACCGTCGCACCCCGGGCGCCTCCGTCCTCACCCGCCTCGACCCGCACGTGTGCGTGCGCGCGTCGGCGATCCGCCTGGCCCGTCTGCTGAGCAACCTGATGACCAACGCCGAGCGGCACACGAACACCACGATCGAGGTCGTCGTCGCCGCCGACCCGCCCGACGCCGTCCTGGAGGTCCTCGACGACGGTCCCGGCATCCCGGCGGAGGACCGCGAACGCGTCTTCGAGCGCCGCTATCGGCGGGAGGAGGCCCGGCTGCGGGATCCGGGCGGGTCCGGGCTCGGCCTGTCCATCGCGCGGGAGATCGCCCAGGAGCACGGCGGCCGGCTGTACGCCGCCGATCACCGCGGCGGGGCCCGTCTCGTCCTGCGCCTGCCCCTCGCCACGAAGTGACGCTTCCGCGAGAAGGCGTCCGCGATCAGCTCGGCCACTTCCCGTGACGGCGGCCGGACGCGTCGGCCGTACCGCGTCTTCAGCTGGTGGCGCCCCAGGTGAGAGAGATACCGGTGGCGGCGCGTTCGGTGCGGATCTCCATCATGCTGCCGAGGATGGTGGCATGGTCGGACACCACGGGCGTGGCGTCGAGCGTGTAGGTGATCCGGCTGCTGACGAGCACCGGGCTGCCCGGCGGCTCGTGGAGATGGCGGGCGACGGCGGGATCGAGCAGACCGGGCCGGACCACCTCGGACGCCCGGGCGACCGTCACGCCCGCGTCGGCGAGGGCCGTGTAGAGGGAGACGGCGGTGAAGTCCCGGTCGCGGATCCGGTCGGCCACCGGCCGGCGGATCCAGGACACCTGGTGCACGGCGGGACGTCCCGCGAACTCGCGGACCCGCTCCAGCCGCAGGGCGGTGTCGCCGGGACGCAGCCGCAGCTCCGCGACGATCCGGGCGGGGGCCCGGCGCACCGCCCGCCCGGCCACCGCCGTACGCACCTCGTGGCCCTGTTTACGCAGGTCGTCGACCAGGCTGCGGAGCGAGTCGAGCTGGTACGCCAGATGGGGCGGGGCGACGAACGTGCCCTTGCCGGGCTGCTGCACGATCAGCCTCTCGTCGCTGAGCTGCCGCAACGCCTGGCGCAACGTCATGAGGGTCACCCCGTAGGAGGCGCTCAGCTCCCGTTGCGGCGGCAGGGCCTCACCGGGGGCGTAGTGTCCCGACCGGATCTTCGCGGCGAGGTCGGCGGCGATGGCGCGGTATCTCGCCTCGTGCCCGGCGTCGGGGGTCCCGTCGGGGGTCATCGTGGTCGGTCACACTCCTGGTCGAGGGCCTGCCGCAGGGGCGCGAGGAAGGCCCGCAGGTCGTCCGGCCCGGCTCCGTCGAGCACCCGCCGCATCACCGCGGCGCCGACCACGACGCCGTCGGCGTGCCGGCGGGCTTCGCGTGCCTGGTCCGGAGTGGAAATGCCAAATCCTAGCAAGACCGGCCGGTCCGAGACGCGCCTGATCCGCTCGGTGAGCTCCGCCGCCGAAGCGGCGAGGGCGGCCCGCTCACCGGTGGTGCCCATCACCGACACCGCGTAGACGAAGCCGCGACTGCGGCCCGCGATCTCCGTCAGCCGCGGCTGCGGCGTCGCCGGCGACGCCAGCAGGACCACTTCGATCTCTGCGGCGGCGGCCACGTCCGCCAGCTCGTCCGCCTCGTGCACGGGCAGGTCGGGCACGATCAGGCCGCCGACGCCGGCCCCGCGCAACGCGGCGCAGAACGCCTCGGGGCCGTCGTGCAGCACGAGGTTGTAGTAGGTGCTGGCCACGAGCGGCACGCCCAGATCCGGCACGCCGGACAGGTCGGCGAGGATCCGGCGGGTGCTCGCCCCCCGGGCCAGCGCCGTGTCGCTCGCCTGCTGGATGGTGACGCCGTCCAGCGTGGGGTCGGAGAAGGGCAGGCCGACCTCGATCGCGTCCGCCCCGGCGTCGGCGAACGCCCGCAGGTAGTCCGTCCACCCGGGCGTGATCCCCCCGGTGACGTACGGCATGAGCAGGCCACGTCCGGTGTCCCGGCGGGCACGCAGGTGGCGTTCGACCGCTCCCGCGGTCAGGGTGAGGTCTGTCACAGCAGCTCCTTGAGGGTCGAGACGTCCTTGTCGCCGCGGCCGGACAGCGTCATCAGCACCGTCGATCCCGAGGGCAGCTCGCCGTCGCCCGCGGCGCGGATCACCCAGGCCAGGGCGTGCGCCGATTCGAGCGCCGGGACGATGCCTTCGGTGCGCGCCAGCCGTACCGCCGCGGCCGCCGCCTCCTCGTCGGTCACCGCGACGTAGCGGGCCCGGCCCAGGTCACGCAGGTGAGCGTGCTCCGGGCCGACCCCCGGATAGTCGAGCCCGGCGGCGATGGAGTGCGCCTGGGTGATCTGCCCGTCGTCGTCCTGCAGGAACAGCGAGCGGCAGCCGTGCATGACGCCGAGCCGGCCGCGGGTCGCCCCCGCGCCGCCCTCCGCCTCGACCCCCACCAGGCGCGCCCGGGTGTCGGCGAATCCGGCGAACGTGCCGGCCGCGTTGGAGCCGCCGCCGACACACGCGACCACGTAGTCCGGCACGCCGGTCCGCAGCTCGGCGGCGCACTGCCCGCGGGCCTCGTCGCCGATGATCCGCTGGAACTCCCTGACCATCCAGGGGTACGGATCAGGCCCGACGACCGAGCCGATGCAGTAGTGCGAGTCGCCGGTCGCGCCCACCCAGTGCCGCATGGCCTCGCTGGTCGCGTCCTTGAGAGTACGGCTGCCCGCGGTGACCGGGACGACCTCGGCGCCCAGCATGCGCATGCGGAAGACGTTCAGCGCCTGCCGCTCGATGTCGCGCTCGCCCATGAAGACCGTGGTCTCCAGCCCGAGCAGCGCGGCGGCGGTCGCGGTGGCCACCCCGTGCTGGCCCGCCCCCGTCTCGGCGATCAGTCTCCGCCGTCCCATCCGGGTGGCCAGCAGGGCCTGGCCCAGCACATTGTTGATCTTGTGGGAACCGGTGTGGGTGAGATCCTCGCGCTTGAGGTACAGCCGCACGCCCAGCGCGTCCGACAGCCGGTGGGCCGGCGTGAGCGGGGTCGGCCGTCCGGCGTGCACGGCGAGCAGCCGCGCGAGGGCGGCACGGAACCCCGGATCCGCCCAGGCCTCCCGGAACGCCTCCTCCACCTCGCGGCACGCCTCCACCAGGGACTCCGGGGCGTACCGTCCGCCGTACTCGCCGAACCGGCCGCGCGCTCTGGGTTCGCCCATCGTCCCGTCCGGCGGGGCCGGCTCCCGCCACGGCAGCACGTCTCGCATGCCATCCTCCTATCGTTCTATAACTCTGGAGAGAGTTCTATAACAGTGAGTGTGGCATGGACGGCGTGGACGCGCCACCTTCTGGCGGTCCGCAGCGACGTCGTCCGCCTCGTCCCCGCCGTTCGCCGCACGCTTCACGCGTCCGAGGCCACCTGACGTGAACTCGGGCGGTGCCGGCCGGGGACTGGCAGAGGTGGCCTTCCTGCGCTCGCGGCGGCCGGTCGGTTCGGCGGCTCGACGGCCTCCGCGCGGCCGCGGCTCGGCCACGACCGCGCGTTCGCCCGGCTGGGCCGCCGCGGCTGCAGGGAGGATCAGTCGGCGGGCTTGCCGAACCAGCGGAAGAGGTGGTCGTCCAGGTCCCGCTGATCGTCGCCGATCCAGGCGACGTGGCCGTCGGGGCGCAGCAGGACGCACGGAACGTCCAGTGCCGCAGTCGGATCCGCGAGGTGGTCGACCCGGTCCGACCAGCCGCCGACGGTCAGGCGTTCGGTACGGTCCAGCAGCAGGCCGCGCCCGCCGTACAGCAGACCGTAGAGGCGGCCCCGCTTCACGTCGAGGTCGTGCAGGCGGCGGCCGAGCAGGTCGGGGCCGTCACCGAAGTCGTACCGGATGCCGGTCGCGGTGATCTTCTCGGTCAGATGGCGGTTCACCTCGTCGAAGTCCATCAGTTCGGTGAGCAGTCTGCGTACGGCCTGCGGGCCCGGTTCGGCGGACAGCAGTTCCATCTGGGCGCGGGTGTTGTCCAGCACGTCCTCGGCGACCGGATGACGTTCGGCCTGATAGGTGTCCAGCAGTGTTTCCGGCGCCCAGCCGCGGATCTGTGCGGCCAGTTTCCAGCCGAGGTTGAACGCGTCCTGAACGCCCAGGTTGAGGCCCTGCCCGCCGATGGGTGGATGGATGTGTGCCGCATCGCCGGCCAGCAGCACCCGCCCGACCCGATACCGTTCGACCAGCCGGGTGGCATCCCCGAAGCGGGACATCCAGCGCGGGGAGTGCACGCCGAAATCGGTTCCGGCGATGGCGCGCAACTGTTGTTTGAAATCCTCCAGGGTGGGCGGTTTCGCGCGATCGGCGACTCCTGCGGCGGGGACTAGGACGCTGTAGATCCCTCCGCCGAAGGGCCGGAGCCAGAATCGGTGATGGGTCTCGCGGATCTCGCTCATCGTGGCCGCGATCTCCTCCTGCGGCACGCCCACTTCCATCTCGCCCATCAGCGTCTCGGTCCGTGAGGGCTCGCCGGGGAAGCCGACACCGAGCAGTTTGCGCACCGTACTGCGCCCGCCGTCACAGCCGACGAGGTAGCGCGAACGCAGCTGTTCCCCGTCTGCCAGCTCGACGGTCACCCCCTCGTCGTCCTGCTCGAAACCGGTGACCGCGCGACCGCGCCGGACCTGTGCGCCCAGTTCGATCGCATGCTCTTCGAGCAGCCGCTCGATGACGGGCTGCGGGATGCCCAGCAGATAGGCGTACGGGGAGTCCAGGCCCTTGGGCGCGGGTTTGGGGATGGCGGCGAAGAAACCGGCCGCCGGACGCCGTCTTCCGTGCGGGAGAAGGCGATCGAGTAGTCCGCGCATCGCCATCAGCTCGAGACTGCGGATGTGCAGACCGACTATGCGGATGAACGACTTGGGCTCGGTCTCCTTCTCCAGGACGAGCACCCGCACATCGTGCAGCCGCAGTTCGGCGGCCAGCATCGCGCCGGTCGGCCCGCACCCGGCGATGATCACGTCGAACATGAGGGGCGCGCGATCGGCGCCGGAGGACGGCGACCGGAGTCCGGGGACGTCGCCCGCGGTGAAGTCCCGCTCGGCCGTGTCGTTCGACGACGGCTCGGCGGTGAAGTGAGAGCTCATAGGTGTTGCCTTTCGGGGAGTGCCTTGTCGGCGAGGCGCTCCCGGCGACACCTACGTCAATCGCCCGACCATGACGGGAAGGGGAGCACCCACTTCGATACAGCGTTCATGGGTCTCACCTCCTCGGGCGGTGTCACGGTCGACTGCAAGCTACAAGCCCGGGCGTCATCCCGTCGAGTTCTTTTATCAGCCATCGGATCACGACTCCGGACAAGCCCGCGTCGCGGCGCGAATCCGCGTGACCGCCCGGCTGGTCCCGGTCACGGCCGGTGGTCCGATCCGCGGCGAGGCTGTCGAGCAGCGACCGAGCGGTCAGGGTCGTCAAAGCAGCTCGCGGGGCTCGGCTTGCCGCCGCCGGCCGTTCGATGCGGGTGAAGGTGTTGCGGCTTGGAAGCGATGACCGTTACCGGGATGTGGCGGGTACAGCGATCTCTTCGGCGGGGCGCCGGTCGGCCGGGTCGGCTTGCGGGCGCGCGCTGCGCAGTGCGGCCTCGACACGGCGGTTGCTGGTCATGGTCGCGGTGACGGCGGTCATGGTGAGCAGGAGGCCGGCGGCGGCGTAAAGCGGGGTGCGCAGGTCGTAGGTGTCGGCCAGCCAGCCGCCGAGGAAGGCTCCGAACGGGGCGGCGCACATGGCGAGCATGCGGGAGGTGGAGGCGACCCGGCCCATCAGGTGGGCCGGGACGATCGCCTGCCGGAGGGAGGGGCCGAGCACCATCGTGGCGCCCATGCCCGCACCGCACACAGCGAGCGCGATGCCGGCCACGTACGTGTTCGGCGCGGAGGCGAGCCCCAGGATCGCCAGGCCCTCGATCGTGGCGGTGCAGGTCAGCGCGGTGCCGGTGCCCAGGCGCCGACCGAGGAGGGAGGCGATGCCCGCGCCGAGCAGGCCGCCCGCGGCCTCCGCGCTCAGGAGCAGACCGAATCCGAAGGCGCCGACGCCGAGACGTTCGCGGGCGAACAGGGCCAGGACGGTCTCCACGCCGAGGAAGGCGATGTTCCCGACCGCAGGACGGAGCGCGAGCCCGAGCAGCAGCCGGTCCCGGAAGACGTAGGAGGCCCCGGCCCGAGCTTGGCGGAGCAACGACTCGCGGGCGCTTGCGCCCGGTCGCGGCACGGCGGGCAGCGACCGCACGAGCAGTGCGGACAGCGCGAACGACACCGCGTCGGCGAGCAGCGGAACCGAACGTCCGAGCGCGAGCAGCGCACTGCCCGCGGGTGGCCCGGCGAAGCCGGACGCCGCGGTCTGGGCGCCGCGGAGGCGAGCGTTGGCGCGCTCCAGGAGGGCGGGGTCGCGACCGAGCAGATCCGGCAGGTACGCCGTGGCGGCCGTGTCGAAGAGCAGCCCGCCGAGGGCGAGCAGGAACGCGACGACCGCCAGCAGCGGGATGCTCAGCACGTCGAGTGCGGCCGCCGCAGCGGGCACCGCGAGCAGCACCGCACGCGCGGCGTCCGTGACCCACATCGTGCGGCGGCGGTCCCAGCGGTCCACCAGCGCACCGCCGAGCACCCCGAACAGCAGCCACGGCAGCGTCCCGGCGGCCGTGACGACCGCGAGAGCCATCGGATCCCGCGTCAACGTCAACGCGAGCAGCGGCAGCGCGGCATGCGTCACCCCGTCGCCGAGCGAGGACACCGTCTGTGCGGTCCACAGCCGCCCGAACCCGGCAGGCAAGTATCTTGAGCCCAAGGTCACGAAGGCTCCTTCCCCGCCTGCTTTCGGGCCGCCGGCCGGAACAGCGCGAAGGCGAGCGACGCCTCCGGTAGTGCCGGATCCGCCAGCGCCCGGTACTCATCCGCCAGCGCCTCCAGTCGCGCCCCCAACTCCGCGAACTGCTCGTCGGTGAGCCGCAGATGCGCCATCCGCACGTGCCGCGCACCATCCGCCGGCGCCGCCTCCAGGTCCGCCACCGCGTGCCGCATCAGCACGTCCGGCTGCCCCGGAACCGGATCCGGCAGGACGATCTGTCGCGCGGACATCGCGTAGTACCGCTCGGTGACCCCCCGGACCTTCCGGGTCCGCACCACCCGCACCAGGCCGGCACGCTCCAGCAACCGCACGTGATAACTCGAACTGCCCTTCGCCAGGCCCACCTGTTCGGCGATCTGCGTGATCGTCGCAGGCTCGGCACGGAGCACGGCCATGATCCGGTGCCGCGTGAGATTGGAGACAGCACGCAACTGCTCGTCGGTGGAGACGTGGAAGGTCTCTGGAAGATCGTTGCCAGACATGCGAACAATGGTCTACGTTTCTTGACCATTGCGCAAGGGGTATATCTCGGGTCGCACTGGCGTGCGGCCCGATGCCGCGCTCGCGCAGCTCGGCGCCGGCCAGGAGGTCCAACGCCTTCCCCGCCGAGTGCGGCTGCCGGTTCGGCCGGCCCGGACGAGTAGCGGATGCGCTCATCTCACAAGATGTGGGGATGCGTGTATCTCGGCTGATCTCCTTGGTGTTGCTGCTCCAATCCCGTGAGGTGATGACGGCCGCGGAACTCGCGCGCGAGTTGGAAGTGTCCGAGCGAACGGTGTATCGGGACGTGCTTGCGCTCTCGGCGGCGGGCGTACCGGTCTACGCCGAGCAAGGGCGAAATGGCGGCTACCGCCTGATCGGCGGCTACCGGACCCGGTTGACCGGGCTGAGCCGCACGGAGGCCGAGGCGCTGTTCCTCTCCGGACTGCCGGGTCCGGCCGAGGAGATGGGCCTGGCCGATGCCGTCGCCGGTGCGCGGCTGAAGGTGATCGCGGCGCTGCCGGCCGCGTTGCACGACGCCCCGGCGCGGGCCGGGCAACGGTTTCATCTGGACGTTCCCGGCTGGTTCGCCGCCGCCGATCCGCCGCCGCTCCTGGCCGACCTGGCCCAGGCGGTCTGGCGGGACCAGGCCGTCGAGCTGCGCTACCGCCGGGGCCGGGAGAACGGCCACGAGGTGTCCCGTACGGTGCACCCATACGGGCTCGTGCTCAAGGCGGGTGTCTGGTACCTCGTGGCCCGGGTGCGCGGGGACCACCGGACCTACCGTGTGGACCGGATCGCTGCCGTCGAGCCGGCCCAGACACCGTTCGACCGTGATGAGTCCTTCGATCTGCCCAGGTTCTGGGCGGAGCACACCGCACAGTTCGTCGCCTCGTTGCTGGCTGAGCACGTCACCATTCGGCTGAGTCCGAGAGGGATGCGAATGTTGCGGTTCGCCGTCGAACCACCCGCCTTCGAGCAGGCGCACAAAGCCGCCGGGAGGCCCGACGGGCAGGGACGGGTGACCACGCTCCTGCCCGTCGAATCCCTCGACGTCGCCTATGACATGCTGCTACGGCTCGGCCCGGAGGTGGAGGTGCTCGACCCTCCGCAACTGCGCACCCGCATGGCGGAGGCGGCGGACCGGCTGGCCCGGATGTACCGCGGTCAGCGGTAACCCGTCGCGTCGGCAGGCTTGCCGGCGTCTTGGACCTCGACGACGTAGCGCCACGCGTCGGGCCGGCTTCCGTCCACATCGGTGAAGCCGTAGACACCGGCGAGCTGCCCGCTCGACAGTGACTGCCCGTTCCACCGCGCGACCTCGGGGTCGGCCGCGAGTGCCGCGACCGCACGCCCCACATAGGCAGGCGTTTCCGAGATGACGAAATGCGGTTCTTTGTCCAGCGCGTCGCGCCAGGTCGCCTCCGTGACCCCGTACACATCCAGCATGATCTCCGAGCGCATCCAGCCCGGCGTCAGGGAAACGGCGGTCGCCCCGTACGGCGCCAGCTCCTTCGACTGCGCGAACGCCAAGCGGTTCACCGAGGTCTTGGCCAGGTCGTAGAACAGGGAGATGCGGTAGTTCTCCGCGTTGTAGGCGGTGGTGCCGTCGGTGATCTCGACGACCAGACCGCCCGGTTCCCGGATCATCAGCGGCAGAGCGTAGTGGCTGGTGATGATGTGGGTGTCGATCGCGAGGCGCAGGATGCGCAGGCCCTTGTCGAGCGAGTGCTCCCACACCTTCTCGTTCCACCCGAAGAGCAGCTCGCCGCCCCAGACGTTGTTGACGAGGATGTCCAGCCGCCCGTGCTCCCGGTCGATTCGCTGGATGAGGGACTCCACCTGGTCCTTCTGCAGGTGATCCACCTGGATGGCGATCCCCTGACCGCCGGCAGCGGTCACGAGATCGGCGGTCTCCTCGATCGTCTCCGCCCGGTCCATCTCCGAGCGGTGTTCTCGCGTACTGCGCCCCGTCACGTAGACCGTGGCCCCCGCTGTGCCCAGCTCGACGGCAATGCCCCGGCCCGCACCCCGTGTCGCCCCCGCGACCAGGGCGACCTTCCCTGTCAGTGCTTTTTCCATGGCAGGAATGCTCACAGAAATACCTGACAAACGACGTCAGACTTTCCCGGGACAAGCGGGTCGCGGCTTTCCACCGAGAACGCGGCGCGGGCGGCAGCTCCGCACAGTCCGCAGCACGACGTGG
Organism: Microbispora sp. NPDC049633; assembly: GCF_040675265.1. Taxonomy (NCBI): domain Bacteria; kingdom Bacillati; phylum Actinomycetota; class Actinomycetes; order Streptosporangiales; family Streptosporangiaceae; genus Microbispora; species Microbispora sp. NPDC049633. The sequence goes on along the minus strand of NZ_JBFAOO010000125.1, from coordinate 11,226 downwards.
GCCTCTGCTCGGCCGGCCAGGGCTGAGAGCCATCCGCCCCGGTCAGGGGGCGGGCGGCGGCTCGGCGGCCTCCCCGCGCAGCCGCAGCTCGGCCGCGACCGCGCGTTCGCGCAGCTGGGCCGCCTCGGCCCGGGCCACGTCGAGCTGGGCACGCAGGTCGGCCAGTCGCGCCCGTTCCAGCGTCAGCTCCGCCTGGATCCGCTCGCGCTCGGCCGCCGCGGCCCGCGCGTCCTGCCCGGCCCGGGCCGCCTCCGCGTCCGCCGCGCCGGCGCGCGACTCGGCCTGCTTCGCCTCCGCGCGCAGCCGGGCGGCCTCCGCGACGGCCTGCTCGCGGGCCGCCTCGGCCGCCTGGGCCCGGGCCAGCGCTGCGGCGCTGGACTGCTCGGCCTCCCGATGCGCGCGGCGGGCCAGCTCGGCCTCCGCCCGCGCCGCCCGCGCGTCGGCCTGCGCGGCGTCGCGTTCCTGAACGGCCTGCTCGGCCTGCTCCCGCGCCAGGCGGACCTCGGCCGCGGCCCGGTCCACCCGCTCGGCCAGTTCGCGTACGGCCTGCTCCCGGGCGGCCTCGGCGATCTCTGCCCGGCGGGTGGCCTGGTCGGCCTCCTGCCTGGACCGGCGTTCCGTGCTCGCCGCCTCCCGCAGCGCGGCCAGGGCCTGCTCGCGGGCGGTCTCCGCGTCGGCGAATGCCGTGTCGCGCTCGGCGTAGGCCTCCTGCGTCCGGCGGCGGGCCTCCTCCGCCTCCCGGCGGGCCTCCTCGGCGGCCTCGCGGGCCAGCCGTACCTGCTCCAGCGCTTGTTCACGCTCGGCGCGGGCGATGGCGACGCTCGTGTGCGCCTCGGCCTGGATCGCGCTCAGTTTCGCCTCGACCCCCGCCGGGCTCAGCTCTTCCGCGAGCACCCGGGCCAGCGGCTCGATCGCCGCCGCCAGGCCCTTCTCCATGCGTTCGTACAGGTCCTCCACCCGGGCCAGCGCGCCCTCCAGACCCGGCGTGGCACGGCGGAGCTCCCGCTCCCTCTTGGCCGCCGCCTGGCAGTCGCCGTCCGGGCAGTACTCCCGCGGCCTGCCCCGGCGTACCGGCTGCTCGATGGGCGCGCCGCAGTGCTTGCACGCGGTGAGTGTCGCGGAGCTCGTCACGGCCGCTCAGCCTAGCGAATTTCTGAATTTCTGGAAATAGAAAACAGAAAGTACTCATCCGTTGCGTCACGCCGCCGAGCAGATCACTTGGGAGATGGGTAATTCTCGCAAGTTATTGCTCTGACGGCCCTCCTGCCGGAGCCGGTGCCCGCCGAGGGCGCCGGCCTTGATCATTGAGGGTGGCCACGAGCCGATCGGCGGGGCCGCTGACGCGTGGCGACCAGGTGTCGCGCCGGTCCGCGGCCCCACCCACCGGGAGCGGTCAGCCGAGGCAGGCGACCGATGTCTCCGTCCAGCGGTTTCCGCCCGTCACTCCGTTGGTCTGCAGGATGGGCGTGTTGAAGAACTCCGGGTCGTCCATGGATCTGCGCGTGATCTCCAGGCCGCTGAACCTGTTCGTGTACGTGATCTTCCCTGCCTGGTTGACCCGGCGCCACTGCTGATGGGTGTCGTTGACGTTCAGCGGGCGGCTCACCACGGGGGTTCCGCTCGCCGTGCTCGTCACGGCCGCGGCGGCGAGCCCTCCGCCGGTGTCGTGCAGGTTGCTGCGCAACACCACGAAGTTGCCCACCTGAATGAGCTCCCACCGCTCCTGGTCGCGCAGATCGGCCGAGTTCAGGTTGGCGAGAGGGCCGTTGTCGCGGCCGCGGGCCAGGTCGCGGTTCGCCGGCCCGTCGGCCGCCAGGATGCCCACGCAGGTGGCGGCGTGCGCCGGGGCGGCGAGGGCCGTGCCGACCAGCATCAGGGTGCCGGCTGCCAGGGCCGCGCCGACGATCCGGATGGTCGGCCGGGTGCGCTTGTGAAGCGATACGGTCATTACCTTTTCCCTTTCTCTTTCTGTTTCTCTGTCTTGTGCGGGCCGGTCGGCCGCACAACCCTCGCCCTGCTCAGGTGCGGTACAGGGGCTGCTTCGTATAGGTGACGGGGATGGAGGAGACGGGTTCGTCGAGTGCGGTGTCCGATCGACGCCGGGCGACCGCGCGCACGTACCCGAGGTGGCTCCCGCGATCGGCGTCGAGGGCGGAGATCTCCACCTCGTTGGCGGGTGCGATCGCCCGTTGCCATTCCAGCCAGTGCTTCCAGCCGTCCGTCATGGTGTCGGCGAGGTCCACGCGGGCGATGCCGCTGCGTTCCCAGTGGCGGCGCCACCAGTGGGCCGAGTGCAGGCAGGCCATGCTCGGCTCCCACCAGCCCCGCAGGTGCTCGGGGACCGGCCCGTCGATCTCCTGGGTCAGTCCCGCGCCGGCGATGCCGATCTGGCCGTCCTGCCGGACGAACCGGGCCAGGTAGTTGAGGTAGAGGTCGTCGGTGCCGTAGTAGACGAACGAGTCGATGCTGATGACGGCGTCGAAGAAGCCCGCCGCGAACGGCAGGGACCGGGCGTCGGCGTGAATCGGGAACACCGCGTGACCGGCGCCGGCGTCGCGGATGCGCTGCAGCCGCTCGTCCGCGCCGAACCACAGGTCCGTCGCCCAGACCTGGACGTCGAACTCGCGGTGCAGGAAGATCGATGACGCGCCACGGCCGCAGCCCAGATCCAGCACCCGCATCCCGGGCCGCAACGTCATCGCCTGGGTGAGCCATTCGGTCAGCCAGAGCGAGTTGGCTCCGCCGCTGACGCTGGAGCGGATCCAGCCGGGGTGGTAGCGCGAGGATCGCGGGAACCGCGGAGTCGCCAGGGGATCGTCGGGTACGGGTGTCGTTCCCTCTGTTGTGGCCATGTCCCCAGGGTCGCCGGGCCACGGCCGGCTACGCGTCCGTGCCGGCTACTGATGTTGGCTGGGCGCGTACGTACGCAACTGGGTGCGGTCGGCCGCGCCGGTCTTGGCCAGAAGCCGGCTGACGTGGGTTTCGACCGTGCGTACGGACAGGTGCAGCCGTGCCGCGATCTGCGCGTTGCCCAGCCCTTCGGCGACCAGGGCGAGCACCTCGGCCTCCCGGGCGGTGACCCCGGCCGCGCGCAGCCGAGGGGGCACGCGCGCGCCCCTGTTGCGGCGCGACGGCGCCCCGGCCTTCCGCAGCAGGTCCCGGCACTGCCGTGCCAGCGCCTCGTCACCGTTGAGCTCGTGGCAGGCCAGGTCGGCGCGCAGCCCGGGTACGGGATCGCCCCATCCCTCGGTCACCGCGGTGGTCCATACCGCCAGCCGCAGCAGCCGGTGCCACCACGGATGCGCCTCGAGCGCCGCGTCCCCGCGGGCCAGCGCCTGCGCCGACTCCTCCACCCTGCCCTCGCGGCCCGCGGCGACGGCGTCGGCGTAGAACAGCGCACCACGGTTGACCCCCCGGCGGCCCGCCCGGGCGCGCCGGAACACCGCGCGGGCGTCCTGCGGCTCGTGGCGCCTCACCTCGCGTAGCAGCAGCCACAGCCCCCACCAGTGGGTGGGGGCGGCCGAGGCGTGACCGGCCAGGATCGCGACCCCCTCGTCGGCCTGCGTGGCCGCGCCCGGCAGGTCTCCGGCCACCACCAAGCAGATCGCGCGTACCAGCTCGCGACCGGCCCGCACCTCCCACGGGGCGTTCGGCCGGGCTCCGGCCCGGCCCAGCCAGTACTCCATGCCGTCGCGGTCCCCGGCGCCCGCGCGGGCGGCCGCGACGAACAGCTCGGCGACCGCCTGGACGCTCGTCAGCCGCAATCGCGCCGACAGCTCGGCACAGCGGCGGGCCACCGGCTCACCCACGCAGGGACCATGCGCCACCAGCGCCAGGTCGGCCGTCAGCAAGTCGATCGACGCCACCTGCCCCAGCAGCCCGGCCGACTCGGCGATCTCACGGGCCTCGGCCAGCGCGGGCGGGTCGGGGTGCCCACGCTGAACGGTGGCGAGGTGGAACAGCGCGGCCACGCGCAGCGGGGTCAGGCCGCGCCCGGCGGCCACCCGCACCGCCCGCCCGAACGCCGCCCGCGCCGCGGCCGCATCATGACGGGCCAGGCAGCGGCCCTGCACCAGCAGCGCACCCGCCAGAGACTCGCCGTCGCCGGAGCGTTCGGCCTCGCGAACCGCCTCGGCGGCGAGGTCCCCGGCGCGTCGCGGATCGCCCTCGCCGTAGGCGGCTTCGGCCCGCACGACGGCGAACCGCGGATCGTGCGGCCGGCCGGCCCGCTCGGCATACTCGATCGCCGCCACCCGGCGGTCGCCCACCAGGGAGCCACGGGCCAGCTGCAGGCACAGCTCGACGTACTCGTCCCCCGTCGCGGTGTCGACGACCTGCTCCCCGACGCGCAACGCCGCTTCCACCTCACCGGCCAGAGTCAGCAGACGGACCTGCTCGATCGCCCACGCGACGCGGATCACCCCGATGGCCTCGACCCGGGCCAGCAGCGCCCGCGCGCTGCGTAACGCCCCTCGTGCGAGATCGTGGCGGGCCAGCCGGAGCAGGATCCGGCCGGCCCGCTCGCGCTCTCCCACGGCGGCCAGCAGTTCGGCGGCCCGTACGTCGGCCTCACCGACGCCACCGCCGTCGAGCAGTTCGGCGGCGCGGCGTGCGATGGCGGCCCGCTCCGGCGGCAGCAGTTCCGCCAGCACCGCCTCCCGGGTGAGCGAGTGCCGCCAGGTCAGTTCATCTGCCTCGGTGCGCAGCAGGTGCGCCCGGGTGGCGGCGCGCAGGCCCGCCAGCAGCGCCGGCTCGTCCGCCCGCGCCACCCGGGCCACGACATCCCAGCCCAGGTCGACTCCCACCACCGCGGCCACGTGCAGCAACCGGCGGTGCTCCCCGGCCAGGGCCGCCATCCGCTCGTTGACGAGCAGCCGCAACGTCGGCGGCACCGCGATGCCGTCCGGCACCTCCCGGGGCGCCGCCAGGTCCACGCCCGTCTCGCGCAGTCCCGTCGTCAGCTCCTCCACCAGCAGCGGCAGCCCGTCGCAGCGCTCCACCACGAACGAGGCGGCCGCCGGCGCGAGCGGCAGACCGGCCCGGTCGGCCAGCTCGGCCACCTGGGCCGCGTTCAGCCGGGCCGGCCGCAGCACCCGCACGGCCGGCCGCCGGCCGATCCGCTCGATCTGATCGGCGGTACGCGGCTCCTCACGCGCCGTCCCGCAGATCATGATCGGCTGGTCGGCCACCTGCTCGACCAGGTATTCCAGGACCGCCAGCGTGTCCGGGTCGGCCCAGTGCAGGTCGTCCAGCGCCAGCAGGCATCCGCGTCCGGCGCCCGCCACGCGCAGCAGCCGCAGCACACCCTCACCCACCATCACGACGGGATCCACCATCGTGTCGGCCCTCGCGGCGTCGTCGGCCGACCCGAAATCGGGGACGATCCGCCCCAGCGCCGCCCGGCACGGCTGCAGCTCGGCGTCCTCCAGAAGCGCGGCATCCCGCAACCGCCCGACCATGGCCGTGGCCAGCGCCCGGTAGGTGCCGCCCGCGGGGACCGCCCGGCCCGCCAGCACCTCCAAGCCCGCCGCCGACGCCCGGGCCGACGCCTCCGCCAACAGGCGCGACTTGCCGATGCCCGCCTCGCCGACGATCATCAGGGCCGCGCCCCGCCCGGCGGCCGAGACCGCGACGAGCTCCTCGATCGCCGCCAGCTCCGCGGCCCGGCCCACGATCCGCTCCCCAGAGGGCTGCGTCAATTCCACCATCTCCCTACACCTCTATAACGGCATCGGGAATAGTGGCACGCAACTGAAAGATGCCGGGCTCGCCTTGCCACCCTATGTAGACAGATATTCTCGCAAGTTATCTGTCGGGACGGCCGCAGCGGCATCAACCGGTCGCGGGCGGCCTCGTTGCCGATGTGGCGACGGCTCGGGCTCTTGCTACTTGCGGCTACTCTCGCAAGACTAGTCGCGTGTCGTCGATCCGCATCTTCATCCTCAGCGCCTTATCGGACCGCGGCCCCATGCATGGGCACCACCTGCGCCTTCTGTCCGAGGAGGAGCACCTCGACCAGTGGACCGACATCACCACCGGTGGCCTCTACGGAGCGATCAAGCGCCTCGCCGCGGAAGGACTGATCGAGGAGGTACGCACGGAGAAGATGGGCTCCTACCCCACGCGCAAGGTCTGGCGCATCACCGAAGCCGGCTCCCAGACCCTGTCGTCGCTCAAGATCAGCGCCCTACGGGAGATCGTTGTCAGGCCCGACCCGTTCGACCTCGCCATCACCCGGCTCGATCCGGACCGGCTCGACGACCTGGAGGCCGTCATCACGGCCCGCCTCGCCTCGCTGGAGGCGAGGCTCACCGACTACGAGGCGCACATGCGCGTGGTCGTCCGCTACCTGTCCGTGGCGGAATCCCTCGCCATGCGGCACCACGTCGTGCGGCTGCAGGCGGAAATCGCCTGGCACCGGGAGCTCGCGGCGCGGCTTCCTCAATTGATCCTCGACGAGAAGGCCCGAGGGGCCTCGCATGACCCGGTGACCGAAGCACAGTGACGACGCGCCGGACTCCGAGCGAGAAGTGGAGCCTCACCATGCTGCGCAACCGCATCTTCGCCTGGCACCTGGAACTGCGAACCGTCCATCACCGCCTGGAGAAGGCGCTGGAGGAGGCCCGGAAGGCCATCCGCGAGGGCGACCGTGCGGCCGCGCTCAAGCCTGAGCTGCGCGAGTTCTGCTACACCTTCTGCTCCGCGTTGGGCAGCCATCATCGCAGCGAGGACGCCGAGTTCTTCCCTGTCCTGCTCGAGCAGATGCCTGAGCTGGAGCCCGTCATCACCCGGCTCACCCGCGAACACGAGGTTCTCTCGCGGCTCCTGGCCGAATTACAGCGGGCCCTGGACTCGTCCGAACCGTCGCCACAGGAGCTCTTCCGGCAGATCAACGAGATCAAGGGGGCGATGAAGGCACATTTCGGCTTTGAGGAGGGGTCCCTGAAACGCGCGCTGCGCGTCCTCGATGCCCCGGAGAGCGACAAGCGGCGGATGTTCGGCGACGTCTGACGCTCGGCCGGGCGAACTGGCGAGCCGGTGATGCCGTTCCTCGTCAGCCCGTTGAAGCGCTGCTCCGGTCTCGGTGCCGCGTGTCCTTCCACGTCCCGGGAGAAACGGCATGTCCATGACCGATCAGGCGTTCCTCGACCACGTCGCCGACCGTCTCACCGCCCTGCCGGGCGTCCGGGCCGTCACCCTCGGCGGCTCCCGCGCGCAGGGCACCCACGCACCCGGCAGCGACTGGGACTTCGCCGTCTACTACCGCGGCCCCTTCGACCCGGCCGCCATGCAGACGGCCCACGCGGTCCTCGCCGCCCGCGGTGGGTGGGTGACCAACGAGAAGTGTCTGCTGGAGCGGGCCGGCCTGCGCGACGTCGACGCCATCGTGGCGGCGCTGCGGCCGGACCCGAGGGAACTCCTCCGCGCGCTCGCCGAGGCGGAGGCCCTGTTCGCTGCCGCCGTGTGATCCGGCCCCACGCCGCCGCCTCCCGGGGCGCTCACAGGAGCCGGTGATCCCTCGCGTAGACGGCGGCCTGGGTCCGGTCACGCAGGCCGAGCCTGCCGAGGATCCGCGAGATGTGGTTCTTCACCGTGCCTTCGCTGAGGTACATGCGCGCCGCGATCTCCCTGTTGGTCGACCCGGTCGCGATGAGTTTCAGAACCTCGATTTCGCGGGGCGTCAGGACCGAGGCCGGTGACGGCCCCGCGTCGCGGCCTGGCCCCGGCTCGGCGGGCAGGGCGGCCGCCAGGCGCAGGGTGACCGAGGAGTCGAGTTGGGTGACGCCTGCGGACGCCAGCCGCACCGCCTCGGCGAGCCGGGCGGCGGGGAGGTTCTTCAGCAGGTAACCGGCCGCGCCCGCCCGCAACGCCTCGACGACGTACTCGTCGTTGTCGAAGGTCGTCAGCATCACCACACGGCAGGCGGGGGCTCGGCTGCGCAGGACCGACACCGCCTGGACTCCGCTCATCCGCGGCATGCGGACGTCCATGAGGACCACGTCCGGCTCCAGCGAGAGCGCGGCCTCGACGGCCTCCTGGCCGTCCGCGGCCGTGCCCACGACGGTGATGCCGGGCTGGATGCCGAGCAGGGAGGCGATGCCCTCGCGCACCAGTTCCTGGTCGTCGACGACCAGCACCCGCACGCGCCGGTCGCCGGAGCCGGCCGGGCCCGCGGGATCCGCGGGGGAAAGTGTCATCGTCACACCGCCCCGGGCCGGCGCGGCACTGTCACGGTGACGGTGGTGCCCCGCCCCGCCTCGCTCGTGACGGCGACGGCTCCGCCGGCGAGCCGCACCCGCTCCCGCATTCCGCGCAGGCCGACCCCCCGCTCCTCCCAGGGGCCCGGGGGAAGGCCCGTGCCGTCGTCCGTCACGACGAGCCGCGCCTCCTCGTCCCCGCAGGTCACCGAGACCGCGACCCGCCCGGCCTCGGCATGCCTGAGGGCGTTGGTCAGCGCCTCCTGCGCGGCGCGGTACAGCGCACTCAGCGCCGCGGCGCCGTAACCCGACTCGTCACCGGTCGTCTCCAGAGTCACGCGTGGACGGGTGCCGTCCAGGTGCCGTACGAGATCGGCGAGCGCCTCCGGCAGGCGGAACGGCACCGTCTCTCCACGCAGCGCGCGCACCGAGTGGCGGACCTCCTCCAGGGCTCGCGCGGCCGACGACCGCGCGTCGGCCAGCGCGCGCTCGGCGGTGGGCCGGTCGCGGTCGAGGAACGCCTCCGCCTTCTCCATCTGCACGGCGGCGGCGGTGAGGTGATGCCCCAGGCTGTCGTGGATCTCGCGTGCGACCCGGTTGCGTTCCTCGGCCGCCGTGAGTTCGGCGACCCGTTCGGCGTACCTGCTGAGCCGCGTATGGGACTCCTCCACCTCGTTCAGCGCGTGCTCCAGCCGCGTACGCGACTCCTGCTCGCCGACGGCCACCGCGGCCATGGAGACGGCGAGGACCAGGCCCAGGACGAACATGAGCAGGTCGGACACGTACGCCGAGTTCGTGTACCAGCCCGGGACCGCGATCGAGAACCACACCGTCAGCAGGCCCAGGCATACGGCGGCCAGCGCGACCGCGACCCGGCGGCCGAAGGCGAAGTACGCGGTGAACGGGAGGAGGACGAACAGCACCCGGGACAGGCCGGCCGGGTCGGCGGCCGTGACCACGACGAACAGGGCCAGCCGGACGCCCGCCAGGGCGGCCGCGGGGCCTCTGGGCGTCCGCACGCGGTAGCGCCGCCGCTCCAGCACGTCCAGGCCGGACAGCGCCGCCAGACCGGCGACGAAGACGGCCACTTCGGCGGGCGGCGGAGGGACCGCGCCGACGACGTCGTAGTACAGCCCGCCCGCCAGCACCGCGGCGTACAGCACCGGCGCGACCCAGGGCACCGGACGCCCGGACGCGGCTGGTGCGGGGTCGCCGGCCGGGACGGGGGCCGGGCCGAGCGCGTCCGGCGACGGAGTCATCCCAAACCTCCCTACCGGTACGGCGGACACCGCCCCGGGCAGCACGTCTCTTCCGGCGGGCATGGCTGGCGCGACCGGATCAGGCGAACCGGAGCCCGCTCCCCCACGGCAGCCGGACCCCTCCGGCCGGGGCGCCCGTCGTCAGGCTACGCCCCGCTTGCGCCGGGAACGATCGTCGCGGGCCTGTTCTGGCCGGACGGCACATGCCGACCGGCACGGTCCGCTCCGGATCCGGCGGCCCCGCCCGGCGTACGCGCCGTGACTTCCGGGTGCGAGCCGGGACGATCGGCATCTGCACCCGCCGGCCCTGGGCCTCCTACGGTCGTCGCGTCCGCTACCGACTGCAACGACGGCAAGGAGCCGCTTCGCGATGACTTCCACCTGGCTGCCGCGCTTCGGCGCGATCTGCGCGATCCTGTTGGGCCTGTCGATCGGGGGCCCGGCACTGGTCGAGGCGTTCACCGGCGAGACCGCCGTGACGAGCTTCGTCCTCGGAACCGGGACCGCCCTGGGAACACCCGCCCTGACGGTCCTCTACCTTCACCAGGGCGCCGGCGGCGGGCGCTTCGGGCTCGTCGCGTACGCCGTGAACGTCGTCGGGCTCGGCCTGTTCGCCGGCGTCGCGTTCAGCCTGAACCTCGTGCTGTTCTACCTGGAGCCCACGCTCGTGGAGCAGTTGCTCCAGGGGCCGACCAAGGTGGCGTTCCTCGCCGCGACCGCGGTGTTCATGGCCGGCACGATGCTGTTCGCCGTCTCGATGGCGCGCTCGCGGATCTTCCCCAGGCCCGCCGTGTACGGGTACGGCATCACGCTGCCGCTGCTGGCGGTGCTCGCGCCGCTGCCCGACACCCCGCTCACCAGCGCCGTGCACGTGGCGGCGGCCGCGTCGCTGATCTGGCTCGCGCTGTCGGTTCTGCCCCGCCGGACCGCCGTCGTGAACGAGGCCGCCTGACGGTCTGTCTCACAGACCGGGAGACCTCCGACACCGTGGCCGGCTCGCCGACGACCGGGAACGAGGGCGACGCCGCCTCCTACTGCCACCATCCCGAGCGGGCGCGGACCAGGCCGGCGAGCGGTTGCCGGCGCTCATCCCCACCGGCATAACATCGGCGGCATGCCGCTGCGACTTGTACAGGTGAATTTCAAAGCTCGGGATGACGCGGCGCTCGGCCGGTTCTGGGCGGAGGCGCTCGGCTGGGGTGTCTCCAGCGAGGGGCCCGGCGTGACCAACGTCGAGCCCGTCGGCTTCGTCTGGCCGGACCCCACCGCCGTCTGCGTGGACGTCGTCACCGTCCCGGACCCCGAGACGGTGAGGTACCGCGTGCACCTCGATCTCGCCACCACTTCCGCGGCCCATCAGGCGGAGTTGGTGGCGCGGCTGAAGGAGCTCGGCGCGACGCCCGCCGACATCGGCCAGGGCGAGGTCCCGTGGACGGTTCTGGCCGACCCGGAGGGCAACATGTTCTGTGTGCTGGAGCCCCGGGAGGTCTACCGGGACACCGGGCCGATCGCCGCGGTCGTGGTCGAGTGCGCCGACCCGCGGGCCATGGCCCGGTTCTGGGGCGAGGCGGTGGACTGGACCGTGCACGAGGTCACCGGCGATCACGCGAGGCTGCGCTCCGCCAAGGGCGTCGGGCCGTACCTCGAGTTCGTCCGCACGACGCCCGGCGCGACGACGACATGGACCCGCGTCCACCTCGACCTGCTGCCCTACCCCGGCGACGACCAGGCCGCGGAGGTGGCGCGGCTGCGGGCCCTCGGCGCGAGGC